>JACUUF010000394.1 GCA_014859465.1 Methyloprofundus sp. | reverse complement strand
TGCCGCAATAGTAACCCTCAGCTTAAGTTCATAAGTCCGGTTGTTACTGGGTACTAGGCAATCTATTTGCCTTCCTTGTTTTGTAGGGCGTCCGTTTGAGTCCAGTCTTTTAACGGGCGAGTTCTTCGAGCCAACAGGTTCTCCGCCTAAGCAGCTTGCTAAGAGTGGTTCAAATAGATAACCAGTCTCCTGTGCGGAACGATTATCTATGTCATAAATCCACTTCCGCCATACCATCCAGTTCGCTAAAAGCGTTGTATTGCAAGCACCGTATTCCAACAATGCACGCGGCCCAATTTGATCCATATTTGGAATGGGCTGAGATGACAATATACGTCGATACTTGACTCGACGCCGGTGTAGGGCGGTTAGATTTTCAATATACAACCCAAAGTCATTGTCTTTCTCAAAACACGACCTCAGTGATTGAATTATGCGGTTCGCAAGTACGCTAGTCTTAGCTTGTTCATCGAACCAAACCATTGGGATTTCATAATATTCATCATTTGGCGCATCAACTCGATCAATACCTAAGTCACTATGCGACCATCCCAAATCGTGAACTGCTATCGACAGCAATGCATTAAGCTCACCATCAGATATGACCACTTGGGCTTCACCAGTACCATGCATCTTACATTTTGAGTATAAACTTCGATAAAAAGCTTCATTCATAATAAGTTATCCAAATAGTACGCCTTGATTAGACTTGAGATCGCTTGAAAGACTTTCAAGTAAAGATTCTGTTGTTTTTAGTGCTGGGCTCATCGCACCGGCTTTTGTTAATAAAAAGCCAAGCAATTTACCTTTACACTTTATGTTTCCTTCAAATCCATAATCGTCCCTAATATGTTCAGCAAATATTCTGGCTAGCATTGGTGGAATGGCATTTCCAATTTGTTGAATTTTTTGCGATGCGTTTCCACAAAACATAAAGTCATCAGGAAAAGTTTGAATCCTTGCAGACTCCCTGATAGTCAAGGGTCTGTCCTCTTTAGGATGAATTAATTCTCGTGTTGCTGCGCCAGTAATGGTAAGACATGGTTCTTCGGCAATTAGCCTTTTTAAGCCAGAAGGTGCCCCCCCGCGTTTTTCAGTTGGCATTCCATCCGCGACCCTTCTGTTGGCTCTTTTCTTAAATGACTCATGCTGCAAGTCTTCCGGTAAATCCTTCATTGTCTGCCCAGGACGCAGAGCGGTTATTCTTTTCAGTTGAATGCCGTTGATTTTTGGGAAATAGTGGTCAGTAATTACTTTTGCACTTCCTCTTAGCAGAGCATCAAAGTCATCACGAACCGGAGTTGAAATCGGATTCAATAAAGAATCTTTATCGTTTGTAGGGTTCGGTAAACTGCTAATCGCATGAGAAATAGTTACGTCTGAATTTCTAAATATTTGACCAGAAACCTTAATGGTTGGCTCTGGCATTTTAAACTGATGACCTAACTTATTGCCTACTACCAGAACGCGCTTTCTTCTCTGTGGAACCCCATATTCTTGCGAATATATTTTTTCGACTCTAATAAAATAACCGAGTTCTATAAACGCTTTTGCTGCTTCATATATATAAGTACCTTTGTTTGAGGTTAGTAAGCCCTCAACATTCTCCATAAGGAACCATTTTGGCTGAATAGTCTTTAACGCCCTAATATAGCTTTTGAGCAAATGATTTCTTGGGTCATCCCAGAACCTTGAGCCTGCTGTTGAAAACCCTTGACACGGAGGCCCACCGATCAAAATATCGATCTCGCCAGCCTTAACACCAATTTCTTTTAAAACTTTCTCGAAGTTCAGATCATCAATATCTTCATTGCTGCACATTGTCTCTGGAAAATTCTTCTTATACGTTTCGACTGCTGCTGCATCTTTATCGTTCGCGTAAAGTATTGAGTATCCCGCTTGTTTGAAGCCAAGGGAACATCCACCCGCGCCACAAAACAAGCTAATTGCCTTCGGTTTTGTCACTTTAAACATACCATCTCTATCGATTTATTTGTTAAGAATACACCCTTGCCGGATTGTAGTGCTAACGTGATATAGACGGATTCATGAAATATTGTACTAGACGGAATCCGTCTATT
>JACUUF010000393.1 GCA_014859465.1 Methyloprofundus sp. | reverse complement strand
AAAGTCGAATTTGGACTCAATATTTACACATGATTACAGATTTAACCCACTACCTTTTTTTCGATATAAAGCAACAAGCTGAGCAGGGTGACTCTTTAGCTCAAGCTAAAATAGGCGCAATGTATCAGTTAGGTCGAAACGGTGTCGATAGGGATGCACAAAAATCAGCAAACTGGATGCGCAAAGCGGCAGAGCAAAATAGGGTTGAAGCGCAGGTGTTTATGGCGGCACTTTATGATCGAGGTTTAGGTGTTAAACAGGATTATAATATAGCCACCGAATGGTATGAAAAAGCAGCAAAACAAAAACATGGGACCGCTCTAGCTATTTTAGGGCGGAATGAAGTGGCAAAGGGCGGTATAGCTTTTGATTATAAAAGTATGCGCTTACGAGCATCAAAACAAATTCCTGTGGAATATTCAAAACGATTTTTAAGACAGAAATAAATAGAAATATGAGTGTAAAAACACGATTTGCCCCTAGCCCAACAGGCTATTTGCACGTAGGCGGTGCGCGTACTGCTTTGTTTTCTTGGTTATATGCCAAAAAAAATAATGGCACCTTTGTTTTGCGTATCGAAGATACCGATTTAGAGCGCTCAACACAAGCATCAGTCGATGCAATTTTAGAAGGTATGGCCTGGCTAGATTTAGACTATGACGAAGGCCCTTTTTATCAAACACATCGCTTCGATCGTTATAAAGAAGTTATTCAACAGCTATTAGATCAAGGAGATGCTTATTATTGCTACTGCTCTAAAGAAGAGCTGGAAGCTTTGCGTGAGCAGCAAATGGCTGATAAGCAAAAGCCACGTTATAATGGCAAATGTCGAGAAAATTCTGAAGATAAAACCGAATTAAATCGCGTTATTCGCTTTCGCAATCCTGAGGAAGGTGAGGTGGTTATTGAGGATCTGGTTAAAGGTAAGATTGTTGTTGCCAATAAGGAGTTGGATGATTTAATTATTGCTCGTACGGATGGCACGCCAACCTATAATTTAACTGTTGTGGTTGATGATATGGATATGGGGATCACGCATGTTGTGCGTGGTGATGACCATGTAAATAATACCCCAAGACAAATAAATATCTTAAAAGCGCTAGGTGCAGAGCTGCCGCATTATGCACATTTACCGATGATTTTAGGCGATGATGGGGCTAGACTATCAAAGCGTCATGGTGCGGTCAGTGTTATGCAGTATCGTGATGCAGGGTATTTGCCTGAAGCTCTGTTAAATTATTTAGTCAGATTAGGCTGGTCACATGGTGATCAAGAGATCTTTAGCCGAGCTGAAATGATTGAATTGTTTGATTTGAGTGAGGTGAATGTTTCAGCTTCCGCGTTTAATACTGAAAAATTATTGTGGCTTAATCACCAATATATAATGAATAGTGAGCCTGAATTGGTTGCCAAGCACCTTGAATGGCATATGCAACAACGCGGTATAGATGCGGCAAGCCAAGGGCCGGCTCTAGTTGATCTAGTTAAAGCACAACGCGAGCGCTGTAAAACATTGGTTGAGATGGCTGATGCCAGCTTGTATTTTTATCAGGATTTTAGTGAATATGATGAAAAAGCAGCTAAGAAAAACTTTAAACTAGATGCCGTTGAGGCATTGCAAGCTTTATTAGATGCATTTAATGGCATAACTGTATGGCAGGGGGAAGTATTGCATGAAACGGTCTTGAAAACAGCCGAAGCTTTAGAACTTAAATTAGGTAAAGTTGCACAGCCTCTGAGAGTTGCGGTCTGTGGTACAGGGATGTCGCCATCTATTGACATTACTTTGTCTTTGTTGGGTAGGGAAAAGACGTTAAATCGTCTTGAGCATGCAATAAATTACATCAAAGAAAAAAATAGCTAGACAGATCCGAAAATCAGTATATAATGAGCGGACTTAACTAAGGGGCCATAGCTCAATTGGGAGAGCGCAACGCTGGCAGTGTTGAGGTCGGCGGTTCGATCCCGCCTGGCTCCACCAAGTTTTTTAGTTATAAAGTTCTTAGTCCCCATCGTCTAGAGGCCTAGGACACCGCCCTTTCACGGCGGTAACGGGGGTTCGAACCCCCCTGGGGACGCCA
>JACUUF010000011.1 GCA_014859465.1 Methyloprofundus sp. | reverse complement strand
ATTTTGAAGCATTCTTGAGTTCCTCGCCATTACCACGCCATTGCTGAAATAAAACATCAGCACCAGCCCCCTCCCACTGAATAACTGAACGTAATTGGCGTTTAATACCATCAAATAATGCCATAGCCTATGCTCCTCACGATGCATTTTTTAAAACTTATTTATAGCTGAATAATACGCAAAATGACAGTATGATTATGTGCTTTGAACAACACATCAGAGAACCTTATGTCTTTAAGAGCTTTTAAGAATATTCTGCCACGCATAGGCGCAGGCAATTATATCGATGCCAGTGCGGTCATTATTGGTGATGTCACTTTAGCTGATAATGTGTCCGTCTGGCCCACGGTCGTCATTAGAGGCGATGTTGCCAGCGTGTATATAGACGACAACACCAATATTCAAGATGGTAGTGTGTTACATGTTTCCCATGCAGGAAAATATTCGCCCAATAAAGCCAATTTAAAAATAGGCAAAGGCGTTACGATTGGTCATAGAGCGGTAGTACATGCCTGTACTGTGGGCGATTATTGCTTGATCGGAATTGGTGCGATTATCATGGATAATGCAGTCTTAGAAGATTATGTCATGCTGGGAGCGGGGGCATTGGTGCCGCCGGGAAAAGTGCTGGAAAGCGGTTATCTTTATGTCGGTGCACCGGCAAAAAAATCTCGCGCCTTAAGTACAGAAGAAAAAGAGTTTTTAGAGTATTCCTCTGCCCATTACGTAAAACTAAAGGATGAATATTTAGCTCAGTAATGCATTAATTTAGGCGAACAAGAGAAGCTTGCTCGCCTAAACGTCATCTTATTTTTCTAGTAATGCTAGTTTACCAGGCTTACCATTCCAATCTTCTGCATCAGCTGCTGCTGGTTTAACCTCAGTAATAACCGGCCATGCTTGAGCTAATTCTGCATTAAGGGCTACAAACTGCTCTTGTCCTTCAGGCAATTCATCTTCAGCAAAAATAGCACCTGCAGGACATTCAGGCTCGCACAAAGTGCAATCGATACACTCATCTGGATCAATGACCAGAAAATTAGGGCCTTCATGAAAACAATCGACAGGACAAACATCAACACAGTCAGTAAATTTGCATTTAATGCAATTTTCAGTAACAACAAAAGCCATATTAAAATACCTTTTATAAAATTTCTTAAAAATATAGTCCCTTTAAGCGCGCCTCAGCGACAGCTCTGAACTATCCCAACATTTCATCCATAAATTGGATTAACGCTGCATTTTATCAGAAAGATTCTCCAGAATGCACATTATTCAGACCCTGCTTAAAAATTCCGTGCTGCGCTAACTGAATTCCACCGGCAAAAAACAATCATGCAATGACAGCCCTTAACCAAGGATCAGGAATATACTTACTGAAAAAACCTCCGAGCTAGGCGCTGGCAAGCCGGTCAAACCGATAACAAAGCCCATCAGGCTGGTCGCAGCAAGATCAATTAACTCAAATAAAAAGAGTCCATGTGTTTATTATCTGTTCACTAAATAGCGTTCGGCAAAAAAACCTGCATAAATAGCCACCACCATTAACACACCTTCCATTGACAGCAAACCCAAGCTGGCAACGGCAGGGCCTGGGCAATAGCCGGTCATGCCCCAGCCTATACCAAATACTGCGGCCCCGATGATCAATGGTTTATTAATAATGGTTTGTTTAGATACATGAAAGCTAGACTCAAAAACAGGTGTAGAGCGCTTTAAGATAAACCGAAAAGTTATCATTGTGACCGCTAAAGCCCCGATCATAACAAAAGCCAAACTCGGATCCCAATTACCGCTAATATCTAAAAAATTCAATACTTTACTGGGATCAATCATTTGTGATAAAGCCAAGCCTAAGCCAAAAATAATCCCTGCCAGTAAGGCGACTAAATTCGTTTTCATTACATTACTCCAACCAGATGTTTAAGCACAAAAACCGTCAGCATCCCGCTCGCCATAAAGATCAGAGTTGCGCTAATTGAGCGCATAGAGAAATTGGCTATGCCACAAATACCATGACCGCTAGTACAACCACTGCCGAGACGCGTACCAAAGCCAACTAAAAAACCGCCCACCAGAATAAGCCATAAAGGATAATTCTCACGTACAGTCAAACTACCTTGGGTTAGAAATTGAAACAGTGCTGCACCGATAATTAAGCCAACAAGAAATAGCGCTCGCCATATCTCTTCTTTTTTAGGTGCACTAAAGACGCCATTCATAATGCCACTGATACCTGCCATCCGACCATTCAATAACAGCAACAGACTGACACTGATACCAATTAAAGCACCGCCTAATAAAGCGGAAATAGGAGTAAAATTTTCCAAAGATCACCATTGAGCTTATGCAAAAAAAGGTTCATTATAAAGGTTCTGATAGATGTGTAGCAAAAATTACATGGCGCAGGCTTTAGCCTTTGTATAATGTATCTTAAGTATATTGCATAATTCCTATAATCCTTAAAAAATAATCACATATCACCATGTTTGAAATTGCCGAATTAGGACATAAAGTCAGTAAAACTGACTATCTCGAAAAAGTGCCAAAATTACGCACTCAATTACTGACCCTTCAGCAGCAACTGCGCACACAAGACTTTTCTGTCATTATTTTGATCTCTGGGGTTGATGGTGGCGGCAAGGGTGAAGTTATTAATTTACTCAACGAATGGCTAGATCCGCGCTACATGCGCACTAACGCCTATGATTCACCAAGCGATGAAGAACAAGAACGCCCTGAATTCTGGCGTTTTTGGCGTACTATGCCAGCAAAAGGTACTATCGGTATTTATGTCGGCTCATGGTACAGCGCCCCGATTGCTAGTCGGGTTTACGAAAAAATTAACGATGCTGAATTACAAACACATTTAATGCATATTAAAGAACTAGAGCAAGAACTTGCTGATGACGGTACTTTAATTATCAAATGCTGGTTACACTTAAAACAAGAGCAACAAAAAAAGCGTTTAAAACAGCTAGAAAAAGACCCCGAGACAGCATGGCAAGTCACCGAACGAGACAAAACCCACCTTAAAATGTATGACACCTTTGTCGGTGTCGCAGAAAAAGTATTAACAGAAACCAGTACCGCGAAAAACCCTTGGTTGATTGTTGAAGGGAGCGATATTCGCTATAGCAGTTTAACCGTAGGCCAACACATACTGGATAAGATTACACTACATATAGAAACGCTCCAGCTCAAAAAAAGCCTACCAGCGCCCGTTTATACGCCCCAAGTAATTCACGGCAATCAACCCAATATCCTAGACTCGCTCGACTTAAGTCTGAGCCTAGATAAAAAAACCTACAATGAGCAACTGAACCATTACCAAGGCAAACTGAATAAACTCGCTCGCAAGGCACATGAAAAAAAAATCTCCAGTGTGTTAGTTTTTGAAGGCTGGGATGCAGGCGGTAAAGGCGGTGCCATACGCCGGCTTACGCATGCGCTTGATGCCAGAAATTATCAAGTTATTTCCGTTGCCGCGCCCACTGATGAAGAACGTATGCAACACTATCTATGGCGCTTTTGGCGACATATGCCACGTTCAGGTCGCGTAACTATTTATGATCGTAGCTGGTATGGCCGCGTTTTAGTGGAACGTGCCGAAGGTTTTGCTACGGAAGAAGAATGGACGCGTGCTTATCCCGAAATTCGTAATTTTGAAGAAGCGCTCACTCGGCATGGCGTTGCCGTCTTAAAATTTTGGCTACATATTGATCCTGACGAGCAATTACGCCGCTTTAAAGAGCGCGAACAAATCAGCTACAAACAACATAAAATCACTGAGGAGGATTATCGTAATCGCGACAAGTGGGATGACTACTCACTCGCGGTCAATGATATGGTTGCACGCACCAGCACTCAAGCGGCGCCGTGGATATTAGTCGAAGGCAATGACAAACGTTATGCACGTATCAAAATACTCAAAGCCTACTGTGAAAAGCTAGAATCTATGCTTGATTAAGCTAAGCATGAACACTATTCATCTCAACTGGCATACACCCGATAGACTTGTTGCCAGCGAAACTTATTATTGCAACACGCCTATCGGCTCGCTAAGCATTCAGATGCAAGCTTCTTTATTAGGCAAAATTGAATGGCTCAATGACAAAGTTTGTCAGCCATCGGTCGATATTCCTAGGCAACTTGAACAAATACTTAATCATTATTGGCGCACAGCAAAAGCAGACTATACACTGCCACTCTTAGAGCAAGGCACCGCCTTCCAACAGAAAGTATGGCTGGCGCTTTGCAGCATCCCGCCTGGGCAAACTAAAACTTATGGCGAACTGGCTCAGACCTTAAATACCAGCCCTAGAGCGCTCGCTAATGCTTGCCGCAGCAACCCTTTCCCGATTATTATTCCCTGTCACCGCGTTCTTGCCAAAACAGGGCTAGGCGGTTATGCAGGACAAACATCGGGCGCTATGCTGACCATTAAGCAAGCCTTATTACGATTTGAAAAGACACTAATGCATGAGCGCTAAACAATTAATCGATGCTTTTGTCGATGCCTTATGGGTGGAAAATGGCTTAAGTAAAAACACCCTCAGCGCTTACGCCAGTGATTTGCACATTTTTAACAAAAGCCTAAGCAAACCCATGGAACAAGTATCCAATAGTGATATTCGCTTATTTTTAAGTCAACGTTACGATCAAGGTATTAGCGCACGCTCATCCGCGCGAATTTTATCCAGCCTACGTCGCTTTTATAGCTATTTATTACGCGAAAAGCAGGTGTCAATTGATCCGACCGCATTAATTGATCAGCCACAACTTGGTAGGCCTTTACCCGATACTTTATCTGAGCATGATGTTGAGTTGTTGCTTGAGGCTCCAGAGCCCAGCTCAATTTTGGGCGCTAGAGATAAAGCCATGCTGGAAATGCTCTATGCAACGGGTCTACGTGTATCAGAACTGGTCAACTTAAGTAACGATCAAATTAATCTCCGCATGGGCGTATTGCGTGTTACCGGGAAAGGTAATAAAGAGCGTTTAGTGCCTATCGGCGAGCAAGCACTCGACTGCCTAGAAGAGTATATGCAACACAGTCGTAAAGCGCTATTATCCGAACGCCAATGCCGCACTATTTTTGTTACCAATCGAGGCGCAGGTATGACACGCCAAGCTTTTTGGCATATTATTAAGCGCTATGCAAAAAAAGCCGGCATTACTAAAGAGTTATCACCTCATACCTTACGCCACGCCTTTGCTACGCATTTATTAAATCACGGCGCTGATTTGCGCGTTGTGCAATTATTATTAGGCCACAGCGACTTATCCACTACACAAATTTATACCCATGTCGCTAACCAGCGCTTAAAAGAATTACATTCCTTATACCATCCACGAGGCTAATGCTCACATGACTCAAAACATTCACCCTACCGCCTACATCGCTGAGCAAGCAGTTCTGGGCAAAAACATCACTGTCGGGCCTTTTGCGGTGATCGAAAACCAGGTACAGATAGGCGATAACTGCAAAATCGGCGCGCATGCCGTGGTTATGCCTTACACTAAAATGGGCTCGGGCAATAGCTTACACCCGCATGTGGTTTTAGGCGGTTTACCACAAGATACCTCATTTAAAGAAACAACCGTTTCATGGCTGGAAATTGGCAATGACAATGTTTTCAGAGAAGGCTTTACCGCACATAGGGCTTCAGAAGCCAATGGCATAACGTTAATCGGCTCTCACTGTTTTTTTATGAATAATAGCCATGTCGCGCATGATTGCCGCATTGGCAATAACACAATTTTCGCTAACAATGTCGCTGTCGGGGGCTTTGTCCAAGTTGATGATCGCGTATTTATGGGTGGCAGTGTGGTTGCTCACCAATTTTGTCGCATCGGTTCTTATGCCATTGTCCAAGGCACAACAGGACTTAATAAAGACGTGATCCCCTTCTGCCTTATTGCCGGCTATCCAGCCAAACACTATCGCTTAAACACAGTTGGCTTAAGGCGTGCTGGCATTATCGGCGAACGCTATAAAGTCATTTCTACCGCGTTTAGACGTTTACGTAAAAACGCGAGTATTGACGATTTAGAAAATACCGAAGAAATCACTTATTTAAAACAATGGCTAGCCGTTAAATCTAAACGTGGCTTGCATGGCTTTATGGAACTTGAGCAGAAATAAGTTACACTCATGCCAATTAGAGCCCATAGGCATCTACACAACTTTTATGCTTTTAAAGACAATGAGTTAACAAGTGAAGTTACTCCCTCTCCTGCTGGAGAGGGTTTGGGTGAGGAGAATAAAATCAAGGCTTTATCTATTTCCCCTGATCCAACCTAATCATGTTGGGCTATCCCTGCCCAACACCCTTTGGGTAAATGCAAACCCGATCCTTGCCGGTTTGTCCCTCTGGATAAGGCTTTAAGACTTGTGTAGATAGCTATGCCCTAATGGAGAGAGTTAACATCCTTGGGTAGGAGCGGCTGCTGCTAGCCGCGAAAAACAACGCCACATGCTTTGTCGCGGCTAGAAGCCGCTCCTACAGGCGACTATCTCTGCCCAACAGCCAAAACCCGATCTTATCGGGCTGGGCCTGCTAGAGAAGGCCTTAAGATTTATGTAGCTACCCATAATTTAAAGTCAGAGCTTTTTTCAAAGTAAAAGCTCTGCACTCTACTCAGTCTGTGCTAAATTGACATTTCACAACTCACGCACTTGCTTAGCTTCTAACTTATGATCCCATCCTATCTGATTGACATCATCATATTGCTCAGTGCCGCGGTCATTACCGTGCCTATTTTTCAGGCCATTAGACTGGGTGCTGTACCAGGATTTTTGGTTGCCGGACTTATCGTTGGCCCTTCAGCGCTAGGTTTAATTAGTCATATCAATCAAATCGGCTACCTTGCGGAAATTGGCGTAGTATTATTGCTCTTTGTTATTGGCATAGAACTCAAACCGGCACGCCTGTGGCTAATGAGGCGTGCCGTATTCGGTCTGGGCTCATTACAAATACTGCTCACAGGCACAGCCTTATCTGGTGTCAGCTATCTTTTTTTTGATATTCCTCTGCGCGCCGCGATTTTAATTGGACCGGCACTCGCGCTTTCCTCCACCGCCTTTGTATTACAATTACTAACGGAACAAAAGTCCCTTTCTTCAATTTATGGCCGCACCTCTTTTGCTGTGCTCTTAATGCAAGATCTAGCCGTCGTCCCCTTATTGGCGCTACTGCCTTTACTCGTCTCTCAAGATCAAGCCGTTGGTCTCGATATTGGGCTTGCCTTAGTTGAATCGCTGGCGATACTTAGCTTAGTAATATTAATCGGTCGCTATTTTCTGCACCCTATTTTACATCGAGTGGCACTGGCAAAAAACCCGGAAGTTTTCACCGCGTCCGCCTTACTTATTGTTCTGGGAGCAGCTATTATTCTTGAGCATATCGGACTCTCTATGGCGATGGGCGCTTTTTTAGCTGGCTTACTGATCTCTGACTCATCTTACAAACATCAGGTCATGGCAGAAATACAACCTTTTCGTGGACTTTTACTCGGGCTATTTTTCATGTCCATGGGCATGACTTTCAACCTTAGCTTATTACTAGAGAACCCTAGATATTGCTTTGCTATGGTTGGCGTATTGATCGCAATAAAAGCCGCCATACTTTTTCCACTTACTTACTTATTTGATTTAACCGCAAAAAAAAGCTTAGCCGTTGCTTTAGTCCTTAGTCAAAGTGGTGAATTTGCCTTAGTGCTGTTTTCTTTGGCCAATAAATCCAAGTTATTAAGTGATGATCTGTTTCAGCAATTATTACTCTTAGTTTTGCTCAGCATGTTAATCACGCCTCTACTGGCGCACATGGCTCAAGGTCTGATTAAATCGAAAGATACCCCAGAAACACAAGAACCGGAACAGATTCCTGAAGGAAATACGCCTATCGTGCTAGCAGGATTTGGCCGCGTAGGTCATCGTATTGGTGAAATTTTATCCCTTTCAGGCTATACCTATGTCGCTTTAGATTTTGATGCCGCCATTGTTAAAAAAGAACGTGCCAATGGATTTCCCGTTTTTTACGGTGATGTGCGTAATCCTGAAGTCTTAAAGTCTGCTGGAGCACAGCATGCAAAAGTCATCGTGGTGACCGTCAACGACCCCGAAGCGACCGAAAAATTAGTTGCCTCATTATGTACCGCCTATCCTGATATGAAAATTTTCGTACGCGGCCATAGCCTGACTCAGTGTCGTGAATTACGCAGTCTAGGGGCTGATGGAGCAGTGTCTGAATATGTTGAAGTGAGTATAGAGCTAGCACGCATGGCATTAAATAATGTTGGCGTTAGCGAACAAGAGCAAGACAGCGTATTAGGAGGATTTAGAAAAAAATATTATGCTGAGATTGACATTGGACTCAACGTAGAAAAGACAAAAACTCAAGTAAGGTAAGTCGAATTAGACTTACAACACGTTGGGCTTCGTACCTCAGCCCAACCTACCCGCTAATTCGACCAAACCATTAAAGCTGCTCATGCAGTAGTTTATTGTCACACCTAAGCCGGAATCAAACCTTCTCCTACAGTCACAACTTTCAAACCATTTGTACCGCCCTCTTGGCCAGTCAAATCACCTTTAGTAATAATAAAAGTATCGCCTTTTTTAGCATAGCCATGCTTCTTTAACACCGCGATAATCTCTTTATTAACCTCAGCATGATCCTGAGCTTCTAAAGAAAAATACACCGGCGTTACACCACGATATAAGGTCACTTTACCTAAAGTAGACTTTTGACTACTAAAAGCAAAAATCGGCAAACCAGAACTAATACGTGACATCCATAACGGAGTAGCACCTGATTGAGTAAGGGCAATCAAACCATCAATATCACTATGATTGGCCATATACATGGCTGACATAGCAATCGCTTCATCAACACGGGTAAAGCGCATATCAACCCGATGCTTAGAAACTCGAACACTTTGTTGCTTTTCTGTTTCCATACAAATACGCGCCATCGCTTCAACCGTTTTGACCGGGTATTTACCGGTCGCCGTCTCGGCAGAAAGCATAATGGCATCAGTACCATCAACAACCGCATTGGCCACATCAAATACTTCTGCTCGCGTAGGAATCGGATTATCAATCATGGATTCCATCATCTGCGTTGCAGTAATCACCGCTCTATTTAGCTGTCTAGCGCGTTTGATTAATTTTTTTTGTGCAGCAGGTAAATTAGCATCGCCAATCTCCACACCCAAATCACCCCGTGCGACCATAATGACATCAGAGGCTAAAATGATTTCATCCATCACTTCCATTGCTTCTGCGCGCTCAATTTTAGCAACTAAACTCGCATAACAACCCGCCTCATTTAAAAGCCTACGCGCATAGTGCATATCGTCCGCAGAGCGAGGAAAAGAAATAGCGACAAAATCGGCATTAATGGCTGCAATCGTTTGTATATCTTCTATATCTTTTTCTGTTAGTGCCGCCGCCGATAGACCACCGCCTAATAAATTAATCCCTTTATTATTAGAAAGCTGTCCGCCAACAACAACAATACAGTGAACACGCCCTCTGTCTACACCGACAACATCCAAAACAATACGCCCATCATCAAGCAACAAGCGACTACCTGCAACGACTTCATTAGCTAAAGGCTCATAAGTAATACCAACTTGCCCATGATCACCCTCGTTCTCGCCTAAATTAATATCTAAAGCAAATTCCTGACCTTCATTTAGCCAGACCTTATCATTGGCAAAGCGAGCAATACGAATTTTTGGTCCTTGTAAATCAGCTAAAATCCCTACTCGATAGCCTGTTTTTTCAATGGTAGCGCGCACCCTATTAGCGCGATCAATATGATCTTGAGCTGAACCATGAGAAAAATTTAAACGCACAACATCTATGCCAGCACGAAATAATTTTTCTAATACGTCAAGGTCATCTGTAGCAGGACCTAAGGTCGCTACAATTTTAGTTCTTTTTAAAGGATACATAGAGGAATCTCAACTCACTAGGTGACAGCACAAACAAAAGCGCAGAGATAATAAGTCATATCTGCGCTCCGAGTAAATTTAAAAATAGTATAAAAACTATTTAGCTTTCATCAAAGCAACCGTGGTATCTAACATACGGTTGGAAAAGCCCCATTCGTTATCGTACCAAGACAATACTTTGACTAAGACACCACCCGACACTTTGGTAAAACTAGACTCATAAGTTGAAGAGGCTGGATCATGATTAAAATCCACAGATACTAACGGCTTATCATTGAATCCTAACACACCTTTTAATGGCCCTTCAGAGGCTGCTTTTAACAAGCCATCAATTTCTGCTTTAGAGGTGGGGCGTGACGCAACAAAGGTTAAATCAACAACCGATACATTAATGGTAGGCACACGCATCGCAAAACCGTCAAACTTACCAACTAATTCAGGCAATACCAAACCAATAGCGGCTGCAGCCCCTGTTTTAGTAGGGATCATTGACTGCGTTGCAGAACGCGCACGACGTAAATCTTTATGATAAACATCGGTTAATACTTGATCATTGGTATAAGAATGAATAGTGGTCATCAAACCTGTTTCAATACCAATACCGTCCAACAAAGGCTTAACTAAAGGTGCCAGACAGTTAGTTGTACAAGAGGCATTAGAAATAACCGTATCCGATGCTTTTAAAATATCATGGTTTACACCATAAACGACCGTCGCATCCACATCATCACCGCCAGGAGCAGAAATAATGACTTTTTTAGCGCCTGCTGCTAAGTGTGCGGAG
This sequence comes from Methyloprofundus sp., assembly GCA_014859465.1. GTDB lineage: Bacteria > Pseudomonadota > Gammaproteobacteria > Methylococcales > Methylomonadaceae > Methyloprofundus. The sequence continues at coordinate 40,243 of JACUUF010000011.1, read as the reverse complement.
GCCTTTTCTTTGGTGGCAAAAAAACCGGTACACTCATGAACAACATCAACACCTAATTCAGCCCAGGGTAGTTTTGATGGATCTCTTTCTGCTAGCACGCGGATTCTATCGCCATCAATAATCATATAATCGCCATCGATACTGACCTCAAATGGGAATTTCCCATGTACTGAGTCATATTGGGTTAAATGTGCATTCGTTTCAGTATCACCCAAATCATTAATAGCAACGACTTCTACTTCACCTTTACGATTGGCTTCATAGATTGCACGCACTACACAACGGCCAATACGCCCATACCCATTAATTGCAATTTTAATCGCCATAAAATTCTCTCCTAAAGTTAAATGTAAAATATGCTTAAAACTATAGCAACTGCCAAGGAATCCGTCTATTGAATTCATTAGCAGCAACAAAAAAGGGAGAACCAACTTTCGTCAGGTCTCCCTTTGCTTTTTAACTATCAAAAATAGCTTAATTTATAATTGCGGACCTGCTTTAGTAAAATCAAAACCACTATCGTTATCAGTATATTTTTTAAAGTTATTGATAAATAGTCCTGCTAAATTTGCTGCCGTTGCATCATAACTTGCTTTATCTTCCCATGCATTACGCGGATTTAATAAGCTAGTCTCAACACCCGTTAAAGTTAATGGTGTATGCAACTGAAAGAAAGGCACTGTTTCAAATTCAGAGTTATTAATGCTGCCATCTAAAATTGCATTAATACAAGCACGTGTGCCTTTGATGCTCATACGCTTACCCACTCCGTAACCACCGCCAACCCAGCCAGTATTAACCAAGTACGCATTAACGCCATGCTCTGCCATTTTCTCGCCTAGCAACTTAGCGTAAACCGTTGGATGCAATGGCAAGAATGCTTCACCAAAACAAGCAGAAAAGGCAGTCACTGGCTCAGTAATACCCCGCTCTGTACCCGCTACTTTTGCTGTATAACCAGACAAGAAATAATACATCGCCTGCTCTTTAGTGAGCTTAGATACTGGCGGTAAAACACCAAAAGCATCACAACTTAAAAAGATAATATTACGCGGCATACCCGCTTGTAAGCTAGCCCTATGGTTTGCTATATGGTGAATCGGATAAGAAACGCGAGTATTTTCTGTTTTAGATTTATCGGCAAAATCAACGATACCATCATCATCGGCAACAACATTTTCTAATAAAGCACCATGCTTAATTGCACCATGAATTTCTGGTTCGTTTTCGGCAGAAAGATCAATTGTTTTTGCATAACAACCCCCTTCAAAATTAAATACCCCATCATCATCCCAACCATGCTCATCATCGCCAATTAATTCGCGTTCTGGGTCGGTTGAAAGTGTGGTTTTCCCCGTACCTGAAAGACCAAAGAATAAAGCGACATCACCGTCTTTTCCGACATTCGCACTACAGTGCATGGATAAAATACCCTCCAATGGCAACCAGTAATTCATCATGGTAAAGATGCCTTTCTTCATCTCTCCACCGTACCAAGTACCACCAATAATGGCGACATTTTTTTCTATGTTAAAAATAACAAAAACCTCAGAATTAAGACCGTGTTTTTGCCACTTTTCATTTTTCATATTACTCGCATTATAAACGCGGAAATCCGGTGCAAAATTAGCTAGCTCACTAACGGCAGACGGAATAAACATATTTTTCACAAAATGTGATTGCCATGCAAATTCAGTGATAAAACGCACAGACTTACGTGTTCCTGCGCTAGCTCCAGAATAGCCGTCAGTAACATAAAGATTTTTATCTGAAAGATAATTAATTACATCCCCATAGATTTCATCAAAATGCTCTGCAGAAATAGGCTGATTAATAGACCCCCAAGAAATATGTTCTTTTGACGGTGATTGCTGCACAAAATATTTGTCTTTCGGCGATCGCCCAGTAAACACTCCGGTATCGACCATCATAGCGCCGCTACTGGCCACTTTACCTTCCTGGTTATTTAGCTCATGTTCAAATAACTCATCGTGGCTCAGGTTATGGTAAACATTTGCTACGCCTTTTAAACCTAAACTCTCTGCACTCAATCCACTCATCAAAAGCCTCTCTTATAGATAACATATCTGTCATCAATTATTATTTGTCTTAGGTAATCCATTACGACAGGAAAGTATTGTAGATCAACTATATCTGAAAACATTTTAGCGTTCAAGATTTTAGCTGCAACACATGCATAAAATGCCTTCACAAGCTATTCCAAGTTATTGCTATACTATAGTTTCTATTAATTCCATTTCACGAGTTTTTATTTATGACCATATCACTAAACACCCTAGAAATCATTATCCGCAAGGCCGGGGACATCGCCTTAAGCCACTTCAATGACCTACAAAACCTAGAAATATCACAAAAGAGCCCCAGAGATTTTGTCACTGCCGCCGATGTCGCAGTAGAGAAATTCTTACAGGCTGAACTAGGCAAACACTACCCAGAGTATGGTTTTTGGGGCGAAGAAAGCGGCCAAAGCAAAAACCAAACTAACCGTTGGATTGTTGATCCCATTGACGGTACTCACTCCTTCTCTAAAGGCCAATACTACTGGGCCATTAGTGTCGCTTTAGAAATTGACCAGGAATTGATTGCAGGCGTGGTTTTTGCCCCCGCTTTAAATGATTATTACTGCGCTGAAAAAGGCCAAGGTGCATTTAAAAATGGCAAGAAAATCAAGGTCTCCAATGAAACTGATTTAGGCAACTCAATGATCGGCACGGGGTTTGCTTGTTTACGTTCCTATCTGGAAGACAATAACCTAGAACGGTTTTGTCGCATTGCCCAAAAAACCACCGGACAACGCCGTCTAGGTTCTGCCGCCATGGATTTATGTTTAGTGGCTGACGGACAGCTGGATGCTTTTTGGGAACAAGAACTGAATTTATACGATATTGCCGCTGGCGCATTAATTGTTCAGGAAGCAGGCGGAACGACAACTGACTTTAAAGGTAATCCGGGTATTTATCCTAAACAAATTCTAGTGACTAATGGCAAAATTCTGGATGAACTATTACCCTTAATGTAAGCCTAAAATCAACACGCATAAAAAAGTGCTAAAACCACTTTTTTATGCCTCATTACAGTATCACCCTAGAGCAAATGCTGAACCGCCATACGCTCTTCTTTTAATTCCCGCTCACTTACTTGCATACGCATGAGACTAAACGCATCTATTTGCAGGTCACTAACAATAGTAACCTCGCCTTCTGCGGAAACCCGCACCGGAAAAGAGTAAAATAAGCCGTTTTCAATGCCGTAGCTACCATCAGCAAACACCGCCATACTAACCCAATCATTATTTTGCGTACCCAATGTCCAAGCACGCATTTGATCAATCGCAGCATTAGCCGCAGATGCCGCGCTAGATAAGCCACGCGCGCCAATAATTGCCGCCCCTCGGTGCTGCACCGTTGGGATAAAGTATTCTGTAATCCATTCGTCTTCGACCAAAGCAAACGCATTCTGCCCTTTGACTGTAGCATGATGTAAATCGGGATACTGGGTTTCCGAATGATTCCCCCAAATAATTATGTTTTTTATATCTTTAGAACGCACCCCACATTTTTCTGCCAACTGACTAATGGCTCGATTATGATCCAACATACTCATAGCAGCAAAACAACTAGGACTTAAATCTGGGGCATTACGCTGAGTAATTAAGGCATTGGTATTGGCAGGATTGCCAGTGACTAAAACTTTGACATGACGACTAGCCACTTCATTTAATGCCTTACCTTGCTCAGCAAAAATAAGCGCATTACTTGCCAATAAATCTTTTCTTTTCATGCCCATTTTACGAGGTTTCGCACCCGCTAAAAACACATAATCAGCGTCTTTAAAAGCCACTCTCGAATCATCAGTAGGAATGACTTTTTGCAATAGCGGGTAAGCACAATCATTTAACTCCATAACCACGCCATGCAATTTCTCTAACGAAGGCGTGATCTCCAACAAGCGTAATATGATCGGCTGCTCCAAACCAAACAGTTCACCTGATACAATGCGAAACAACAAAGAATAACTTATCTGCCCTGCTGCGCCAGCAACCGCTATAACTACGGGTGTTTTCATCTACTTTCCTATCGGCTTACACGTATTTAATTTATACAAAAATGAATAACTTCATCACCCAAGGCAATAAGCAAATTTCGGTACCAAGCAATAATCTAAAACCTTTAGCAGCGACAGTACGACAATTCAGGCTGAACTTATTTTATGCGCTATAATAGCGCCATTTTATACTCGTTTAAACGCATTATTATGACAATTTTTAGGTAGTTTAATGAAAAAACTGTTATTTCAATTTGATACCGACCCCTATCCCTCTGTTTTTGATACCGTTGTCGCTTATGATGGCGGGGCCGATCATGTTATTGGTCATGGCAACCTGACACCTGAAAATGTACGCGCCTTAGTCGAGGGCGCAATCTTTACCCGTCCGCCCAAAGATAAAAAAAATACCGCGATTTTCGTTGGTGGCAGTGATATAGCGGCAGGGCAAGCACTATTTAATGCGGTGCAATCTTACTTTTTTCCAGGCTTTCAAGTCTCTGTTATGCTTGACAGCAATGGCAGTAACACCACGGCTGCCGCCGCAGTCGCTAAATTAGCCAGCAGTGGTTCATTATCAGGCAAACAAGCGGTCGTCCTCGCAGGCACCGGCCCTGTTGGTCAGCGCGCAGCGGTAATGCTCGCCAAAGAAGGCGCGCACGTCACCATCGTCTCGCGCAGCCTAGCCAACTCAGAAAAAGCCTGTTTAGCCATGAAAGCGCGTTTTAATGTCGATTTATCAGCTGCGAAAGCAAGCGATAGCGATGCCCGCGGTGACGCGATACAAAATGCCAATATCGTCCTAGCAACAGGTGCAGCGGGCATTGAGCTATTAAAGCCTGAACACTGGCAAAATAATCCTCATCTAGAAATGCTCGCCGATGCCAATGCCACGCCCCCCATCGGTATAGGCGGCACGGATATGATGGACAAAGGCATTGAGCGTCATGGCAAAATCATCTGGGGAGCTATTGGTTTTGGTGCACTCAAGCTCGCATTACACCGCGCCTGCATCGCCCAGCTTTTTGAAGACAATAAACAAGTATTAGATGCTGAATTAATTTTTAAATTAGCCAAAGAAATGGCTTAACGCGCATTTAACAACTATGACGCACACCACCGATCAGTTACGCCAAGATGCGCTCGCTATTTTTCAAACAGGCATTCAAGCGGCTGATCCCTATTTAGCAGTTAAACGCTGTTTGCAGAGTGATGGCAAGCAGCTCGACATCGCTTTAGATTTAAATAACACGACAAAGCGCAGTGGCAACTGGCAAAAAATTCATGTCCTTGCCTTTGGCAAAGCAGCCTGCGCGATGGCAAAAGCAGCGCAAGAAACTATTCCCACCCAGCTTGTAGCCAGTCCTATTATTGCCATCACCAATTATGAAAATGTTACCGAACTGGTGAATATTGACGTGATCGGTGCCAATCATCCGCTTCCCGATCAAGCTGGTTTGGCAGCGGCACAACGCATTGCCAAAATAGCGCAGCAAGCACAACAAGGCGAACTGGTTTTAGTGCTGGTTTCCGGTGGCGGCTCAGCACTCATACCCTACCCCGCAGAAGGCATTAGCCTTGCCGAAAAAATCGCCACTACAGATTTATTACTTGCTTCTGGCGCAAGCATTAATGCAATGAACTGCGTGCGCAAACATTTATCGCAACTAAAAGGCGGCGGACTAGCAAAAATGACAGCGCCCGCTGATTTACACGCGCTCATTTTATCTGACGTACTTGGCGATGATTTAAGTACTATCGCCAGCGGCCCGACGGTTGCTGACGACACGACATTTCACGGCGCCATACAAGCACTTAAAGACAGGCAACTGTGGCATAAAGTTACACCCAACGTACAAGCTTATTTAGAAAAAGGTGCGCAAGGCATCATCAGCGAGCCCCCTAAACCAGGCGATGCTATTTTCGACAGCACCAGCCATACGCTATGCGGCAGCAATGCCATTAGCGTACAGGCCATCAGCCAAAGCGCGCAAAACTTAGGCTATGAACTGCGTTTATACAGCGACCAGCTTAGCGGCGAAGCCAAACAAGTTGCCGAAGATTTAGCGATCTACGCTCACGCATTATTAGCGAACGACATAAACAAGCCCTGCGCCATTTTAGCTGGTGGCGAAACGACCGTGACTGTAACAGGAACAGGCTCAGGCGGGCGCAACCAAGAAATGGCACTGGCCTTTGCACTTGCCGCTGAAAAACATTCACTCAAAGCAAATTGGGTGTTTTTAAGTGGCGGCACTGATGGCCGCGATGGACCTACCGATGCCGCAGGTGGCATAGTTGACAATCAAACATTACAGCGCATGCGCAACGCAGCTATTGAGCCTAAGCAATATTTAGCCAATAATGATGCCTATCACGCTTTACAAATATCCGAGGATTTGCTGATCACAGGCGCAACCGGCACCAATGTTGCCGATCTGCAAGTACTGCTACTCCTGCCACAACTTACATAACACTTCTCATTTAGGAAACCACCATGTTTAAAAAATCAATGACTATTGCGGGTTTTGACGATGAACTCTTCCAAGCGATTGCAGAAGAACGTCAACGCCAAGAAGACCATATAGAATTAATTGCTTCAGAAAACTACACCAGCCCGCGCGTCATGGAAGCCCAAGGCACGCTCTTAACCAATAAATATGCCGAAGGTTATCCGGGCAAACGTTATTATGGCGGCTGCGAATATGTTGACAAAGCAGAACAACTAGCCATCGACCGTGCTAAAGCACTATTTGGCGCAGATTATGCCAACGTACAACCGCATTCAGGCTCACAAGCCAATATGGCGGTGTTTATGGCTTTAATTGAACCAGGCGATACCATTTTAGGCTTAAGCCTTGCCGATGGCGGGCATTTAACCCATGGCGCTAAACCTAATTTTTCCGGCAAAATCTACAAGGCTGTGCAGTATGGCTTAGACTATAACACCGGCTTAATTGATTACGATCAAGTGGAAAGACTTGCCTTAGAACACAAACCTAAAGTGATCGTCGCAGGCTTTTCTGCTTATTCACGCATTTGGGATTGGCAACGTTTTCGAGATATTGCCGATAAAGTCGGCGCGTATTTATTTGTTGATATGGCCCATGTTGCCGGCTTAGTGGCCGCCGGTTTATATCCGAATCCTGTACCGATTGCTGATGTTGTTACCAGCACCACGCATAAATCTTTACGCGGGCCACGCGGCGGTTTGATCTTGTGTAAAAGCAACCCTGAACTGGAGAAAAAATTAAACTCCAATATTTTCCCAGGCATTCAGGGCGGCCCGTTAATGCATGTGATTGCCGCGAAAGCCGTTGCCTTCAAAGAAGCCTTACAGCCTGAATTCAAAATTTACCAACAACAAGTGCTTGATAACGCGCGCGCAATGGCAGCCGTGTTTATGGCGCGCGGTTTTGATGTGATTTCTGGCGGCACCGACAATCACTTGATGTTAGTGTCATTAATCCCCAAAGGCATTACCGGTAAAGCCGCTGATGCAGCACTCGGTTTAGCGCATATCACGGTCAATAAAAATGCCGTACCCAATGACCCAGAATCGCCTTTTGTGACCAGCGGCATACGCGTTGGTACACCGGCCCCGACATCACGCGGCTTTAAACAAGCAGAAGTCACCGACATAGCCAACTGGATGTGTGATGTCATGGAAAATATCGCAGACGAAACGGTGATTACCGCGGTGCGTGAGAAAGTACATGCGCTCTGTAAGCGTTTTCCTGTGTATAGCGACTAAAAAACCCAAATCAATACCTTTTCATAAAAGCCTGTACTTTAAAAGCAGGCTTTTTTGCGTTTAACAAATACCCTTTATTTACCGGAAACATAAGCATGTCTGACATAGAAATTGCCCAAAAAGCCAAAATGCAGCCGATTATTAATTTAGCGGCAGAAAAATTCAATATTCCTGCGGAACATTTAGACCCTTACGGTCATTACAAAGCCAAAATCTCACTGGAATATGTCAATAGCTTAAAAAAGCAACAAGACGGCAAACTGATCTTAGTCACGGCCATTAGCCCTACCCCTGCTGGCGAAGGCAAAACAACGACAACGGTTGGTTTAGGCGATGCGATGAATCGCTTGGGCAAAAAAACTATTATCTGCTTGCGCGAGCCCTCACTCGGCCCTTGCTTTGGTATGAAAGGCGGCGCAGCAGGCGGCGGCCATGCTCAGGTTGTGCCTATGGAAGACATAAATCTGCATTTTACCGGTGATTTTCATGCTATTGGTGTCGCACATAATTTATTATCGGCCATGATTGATAATCATATTAATCATGGCAATGAACTCGGTATCGACCCGCGCCGTGTTAAATGGAAACGCGTAGTCGATATGAATGACCGTGCCTTACGTCAAATCACGGTCGGTCAAGGCGGACCAGCAAACGGCTATTTGCGTGAAGACGGCTATGACATCGTTGTGGCCTCAGAAGTGATGGCCGTTTTATGTTTAGCTACTAGCCGAGCGGATCTTAAAGAGCGTTTAGGGCGCATTGTGATTGCCTATCAAGCCGACAATAAAACGCCTATCTATGCGCGTGACTTAAAGGCTCACGGCGCTATGGCCGCGTTATTAAAAGATGCGATCAAACCCAACTTAGTACAAACCCTAGAAAATAACCTAGCGATTATTCACGGCGGGCCTTTCGCCAATATCGCACACGGTTGTAATACCGTAACAGCGACTAAAACCGCTTTAAAACTGGCGGATTATGCGATTACTGAAGCGGGCTTTGGCGCGGATTTAGGTGCAGAAAAATTTATCGACATTAAATGCCGTATGGCTGGACTTAAACCTTCTGCCGTTGTCTTAGTAGCAACGGCAAGAGCGCTAAAATCACATGGCGGCGTGAAAAAAGACGATCTTAATACCGAAAACCTAGCGGCGATAGACTCTGGTTTTGCTAACTTAGAGCGTCATTTACATAACATCACCGAACATTACGGCTTACCTTGTGTCGTTTGCATTAACCATTTCACCTTTGATACGGAGGCGGAAATAGCCCTGATTAGCAAAAAATGTGAGGCATTAGGTGCAAAATGCCTTGTTTCCAAACATTGGGCAGAAGGCGGCGCTGGCGCAGAAGCCTTAGCACAAGAAGTACTTAATATCGTTGATAATCGCGAGCCAGGCTGTCGCTTTGTTTACGATGAGTCATTACCGCTTTGGGATAAAATCGAAGCGATTTCGACTAAATTGCATGGTGCCGCAAACATCACTGCCAGCCCAAAAGTCCAAGCAGAAATTAAAGCCCTGCAAGCCGAATATGGTCATTTTCCAATCTGTATGGCAAAAACCCAAATGTCATTTTCTACTGATCCAACCGCGATAGGGGCGCCATCAGGTCATACGGTAGAAATTACTGAAGTTCGTTTAGCCAATGGCGCAGGCTTTATTGTTGCGATTGCCGGCAATATGATGACTATGCCTGGATTACCTAAGGTACCTGCGGCAGAGCGTATTGATATTACCGATGAGGGAGTGATTACAGGGTTGTTTTAAGCTTTTTGAAGCAAGGTGGGCAATGCTTTTCTGCCCACCTTGCTTTTACAGGCTGATAAAACTAAAGATCAAATATAAAAACATAATTTTAAATAATTTAATTATTGCAACCCCTAAGTGACAGGCTATATATAAAAGACTGGTTGCAGATGTCAGTACCCTATTGTCATTACCGGAAGTTATTTAAGACTTCGTGACCTACTTGGACAGCCATCTACCAATGCAAAAAATTTAGGGGAAGTCATTAAACTGCACCGAATAATGAAAACTTTCCGGATCAAAATAATCCAAGGCTTTGCCATTCACTTCGGCATACGGGTACATTAAATAGTTAAGTGGTTTAGCTGCTTGTGCTGGCTGCAAGGTAATGCCTCGACCACCGGTTTCAAGTGTCATTCTATACGCGTCAACAGCACCGAAAAAGTATTCTCTCAGCTCTTTAATATCGGCTAACTCTAATTTATCAAGCAGCATTTTCTTCCGGACATCGGCAGGATCAACAGCGACCCAGCCTGTGCCTGGCAAGTAAAATTCCGCCCAACAATGATAGCCGCCGGTTATATCTTGTTCTGCTTCTTTCCCTAGCCTAAGCCCAAACACCTCTCTTGCTGGCACGCCGACATTTCTGGCCAAAGCGACATAAACCGAGCTAATATCAGCACACTTGCCGCTACGCTTGCTTAAAGTCACTTCAACAACACCAAGACCGCAGCCTTTTACATTAGGATCTCGCGCCGTATTTTCGACGACCCAATCATAAACAGCGCGCGCTTTTTCAAGTATGCCAGTTTTATCTTTTTGTATACTTTGGGCAATTTCTGCTACTTCTCCATCGGTTGGAATCCAGCCATCTGGTTGCAAATATTTTTGTATTTCAACCGGAACAGGTGCGCCAGTATCAAGCAAATTGGCAGCTTGGCGCTCTTGGGTACTGACCTTAAAACCCATTTCTAGCGTTTTCTCTTGGGTTTCTTTGGGCCATTGTGCATAAAAATATAAAGCGCCACTTTTGGGTTCTTTATAAACGCCAGAGTTTACAAAATTACCTTTAATAGCCATATTTTCAATAAGTTGATACTCTCCTGAAACAGGATAAGGTAACCATATTTTTGCTGATTGTGGTGTTTCTGGCACTTTTAAAGCCACTTTAATGGTAATGTGCCCTTGCTGCGCATCAGCAAGACTAAATTCCTCCCCTAGGAAAAATAGACCAAAGGACAGGAGAATAACTTTTAATTTCATGGGTAATTTTATATTAAGTTTAAGTTAAAGAAATTAGGAATAAGACGTTAATAACTTGAGCACGCGTAAAAAAGCTTTAGCTTTTTTTTGTCAGGCACAGCAATAGCTAAAGCTATTGCACTTCTTATCCAATGTCGAACTTAATAAATACTCATTCCTTATGGATAAACAAGTATCTGCAAAATCAAAGCATTTGTAGTAGATTTGTAGGAGGGGCTTTATTGGATTTTAATTTGCGCCATAGCAGAATTAAATCCGCTCACTTCACCGATAGTATAAAACTGCTGATGAAAGCTGTCATCAAGTTCGCCATAACGTGCTGCGGAAATTCCCGCCAATAGCCCACCTGAAGTTTGCGGATCAAACAGCAGATCAAAGCGCGGACTTTGAGCAATGTCATTATCGCAACTGATTGCTGCTAGTGCCTGACGGTTTTGACTATAAAGACTGCTTTTAATACCCTGCACGGCAAGCGCTTCAGCCCCCGCCAACAGCGGAATGGCGTTTAGCTCCAAGAGCGCAGCACAAGCGGATGCCTGACACAGCTCATATAAATGCCCGAGCAAACCAAAACCAGTGACATCGGTACACGCCTGCACATTAAGCTCACTCAATACCTTAGCCGCAAGATCATTGGCTTGCAACATGGAATCAAGCGCCTGATTAAACACCTTACCATCACACTGCCCTTGCATCGCTGCGGCTAATATTACGCCAGTACCTAATGGCTTAGATAAGACTAATTTATCCCCCGGCATTAAACCTTGCTTATCAAATAAAGAGGCTTTCTGCGCAATACCATTAACCACTAAACCCACTGAAAGCTCGCTAGCCTCAGAAGTATGTCCCCCTAAAAAGCGACATTGCAGCGTATCTAATTGCATAAAAATACCTTGCATCAGCGCTTTCAACTGTCGCTTTTGTATTTTTTGACTGGCATAAGGCAAGGTAATCAACACTTGCGCCGACTCTGGTTTAAGATTCATGGCATATAGATCACTCAGCGCATGGCTCACGGCAATTTGCCCGAATAACCAGGGATCTTGAATAGGGGTTTTAAGCGCATCGACACTTTGATAAACCATCTCAGGATGCTGCGTAATTTGCACCGCATCTTGAGCTTGATAATACCCTTCTCCCAAAAGCTCATTAAGCACTTGCTGCAAGATATTTGCACCGATTTTTGCCCCACAACCGGCACAACGTTTTAAGGGATTATGTTGCTCTGCTTGTTCATGCGCTTCAATAAGCTGCGGGTTGACTATCGCGCCGGCACTCATAGCCAAAGTAGGTAACTGATGAAACTTATCCATAAATTTTCGATCAATCGCATCTTTCCAGCGCCAAACCCACTCACCCGAAAAGCTAAATAGAGATTTTGAACCGGTCGCTTTCTTCTCGCCTAATGCCAATAAACTTAAAAAACCATCTTGCGGCTTATACTGAATAAGTGCCTTATTTAACAATAGGGCTTGTAGATTGTGCAATAAAATGGGCGCTTGCCTTACCGCATAAACACCTGCTTTGGGGCGTGGGTTAGCGAGCATATTAACAATATCGCCGGCACCAAATACATAATCATACTGCTGCGCTTGCAGTGTTTGTCGAACTTTCATAAAGCCCGCACCATCACATGCTAGCTGACTTTCCTGTAACCAAGAAGCCCCCGCTGCTTGAGTACACCAAATAATTTCATCCGATAAAATCGGCTCGCCCTGCTGGCAATGAATGATGCCTTTACTCAGCTTAGTCACTCGCGTAGCGCTGTGTAGCGTAATATGATATTTTTTCAGTTGCTTTTTAACCTGGCTAATAACGTGATGGCTATAGCCGGGTAAAATATCTTCTGCACCGGTTATCAAGTGATACTGTATCGATGTATCAAATGCCTGCAACTTACACGCGATAGCCATGATCACTTCAACACTACCTGCGCCACCGCCGACAACCGCCAATGATTTAATTTTATGTTGCCGCACCAGCTCTTGAATCAGCTGCCAGCGGGTATAAAAATGACTAATGGGTTTGACTGGGGTGCTATATTCAGCGGTGCCTGCAATCTGCTGATTGGGCGTTGAACCAATATCAATAGACACCACATCGAATTCAATGGCGGGGCGGTTTGCTAATGTCAGCGTTTTCGCGTCAACATCAATGGCGGTCACTTGATCTTGAATAAAGCGGATATTAGCCCATAGTGCTAATTTCACCAGATCAATATGCGTTTGCTCAAAACTATAGTGTCCCGCAATCAAACCGGGCAACATACCCGAATAAGGCGTCATCGCCTGCGGACTGATTAAGGTAATGCGCACACCCGGCAGAGGATTCATGGCCCATTGGCGTAAAACTAAGGCATGACTATGTCCGCCACCAACCAGCACTAAATCTTTAAATATCGGCGTGCTTGTCATGCTTGCATCTCCTTTAAATGTTCATTAGCCCATGCCAAAATGTCAGGCTCTGTGCCACTAAACAGCCGCTCACTCTGTTTATTTTTTAGCTGATATTGATACATCGGATCATAATATTCTTCTAGTAACAGCTGAATACTTTCATCAAATAAATGACTTTGCCCCGTGGCAAACAAATGCGCTAAAGCCAAAGCAAATAAGGCATGCATTTTTTGATAGCGAATACCGCCTAAGCGTTTTTTGATACGCTCCAAACTATTAAATAAAAAAGCGCTAAATTTTTGCTCAGCAAGTGCTGGATATGCCTGCTGATAAAGCAGCCAATTACTGGCAAAGTAATCTTCTCGAATGATCTGCACCCGCTCTTGCAACTGACGTTCAAGAAAGATATAAGGCGCTTGCTGCATTTTAATGTGTAAACACTCAGGCAAAATGCAACGCCCTATGCGCTTACTTTCATCTTCCAACAATAAGCCTGCTTGAGGGAAATGATGTCGATATTTAAGACAGGCGATAGCGAGCTCATTTTCCCAGTTTATTTGAGTGGGCTGGCAATCATGAACATTACTACCAAAAGCAGAGCCTCGATGCTTAGCCAACCCTTCTAAATCGACATAATCATTAGTTTTCTTTAAAACATGCGTTTTCCCTGAGCCGGTCAGGCCGCTTAAAATAACCAACGGAATTTGCGCTGCACTCAGCTCTAATTGTTCAATTAAGTAAGTGCGCATGGCTTTATAGCCACCCTGGATAAGCGGATAATGAATCCCCTGCTCTTGCAACCATGCCTGGGTTGTACGCGAACGCAATCCGCCACGAAAACAGTATAAATAGCCTTCTGGATGCGATTTTACAAAGTCCGCCCATTGCGCCAGCCGTTGTACGCGCAGCGCTGGATTAACCAGCTCCAAGCCTAAAGCAATAGCCGCATCTTGCCCCTGGTTTTTATAACAAGTGCCAATGGCCTCACGTTGTGGATCATCTAAAATCGGAATATTCTGACTATGTGGAAAAGCGCCACGATGAAATTCAACTGGCGCTCGAACATCCATTAACGGGACATCTTCTAAAAAAATCTTTTGATAATCAAAGGTATCTTGCTTAATCATTGGCTAGTTTCATTGTTTTTTATTCCATGAGCGCTTATTGACTAATAGCATCTAATCTTTAATCGCTTCTACCTGAATAATAATCTTCACGTCATCAGCTAATAATGGCGCATATTTATCGACGGCAAAATCTGAACGCTTAATTGTCGCTAGCGCATTGGCTCCACAGACATTTTTTAAACTGCGCAGATTGATTCCACAGTAAAAATAATCAACAGTCAAGGTAACAGGCTTAGTAACCCCGTGCAAAGTCAATTGTCCTTCCACCGCAACTAATTGTTGTTCTTTAAAATGCAGGGTATTCGAGCTAAACACGATTTTCGGATAACGTGCCGTATCGAAAAAATCTGCGCCACGCAAATGCGCCTCCAACTCCTCTAAACCGGTATCAATTGAAGCGGCGTCAACAATAATCTGCATACTGCCGGTGCCTGCTTCAGGATCTAATTGGATCGTTCCGCTGGTTTGATTAAAACGCCCTCGCTGCATAGAAAAGCCCAAATGATTAATTTCAAAGCTCGGAAAAGTATGCTTGGAATCGATAGTATAAGAATCGGCTGCCAATACTGGCGTACTGGCAAGCACACTTAAAGCTAAACATAAAATACCTTGTTTCATAACAACGACTCCTGAAAAATACTAAAATCTAAAAACCGTAATACCGCCTCTTGTTGGTCACAGACCACGGCCGCCATAACCTCTACCGATAAAGAAAACGCATCAATGCGCCACAATTGCGCTGCCCCGCAAGCTTCTGGCACACGCAAAAAGCGCTTTAAACCCGAGGGATTAACCACGCATTGATTTAAACCTAAAGTAATGCCTTTGCCATCGGCTTTAACAAAAGCCTCTTTCCTTACCCAAAATTGATAAAAGGCGCGGCCTTGCTCCGATTGCTCTAAGCTATGCCAGTATTTCGCCTCTTCGGGAGCAAAACATTTTCTGACCATGCCCGCCCAAGTATCGCGCGCTTTATAATATTCAACATCAATACCTAACTGGCATTGCTGCGCAACGGCTATCGCCAGACTATTACCCGAATGCGACATATTAAAACTGAGCTCAGGATAGTCAGCTAAAAATGGCTTACCCAATGCCGTTTTCGTAAGCCTTAATTGTGCGGCGGATACGTTAACATAACGCGCTAATGTTTCTCTTAATAAGCCATGCGCCACAATATAGTTATCTCTTACTTGAGGAAATTTAAAACGTTTGGCAATAGCCAATTCATTAGCGTCCAATAAACTTAAATAATACGCTTGGCGATGGTAAAAACTTGATACTAAGGTCGTCGTGTAAACGTCAATTTCTGAGTTATTCATCAATCAAGCGCACACTAGCCAAGCCTTCACCACGCAAGTCACTTGCCGCAGATAATGTTTTATGCACTTTATCTAATTGCACAGCCTGCATATTGCCATAATTATATTTCTGCTTCAGCTGGTGCCCTAGCGCTTGTAAGCCACGCACTTCGTCTTCAGTTAAGCCATTTTTCTCATACAAAATCTGATCTGGCCGGTATTGATGATGAAAACGTTGCACACTCACCCATGACTCTGGAGTATTACCGGCGGCAAAATCCAATGCCGCTAATAACACCATAGAAATAATACGACTGCCGCCTGGCGTACCTAAAACCGCGATGCGCTGATTATCCTCTAAAAAAGTCGGCGTCATACTGGATAACATGCGCTTTTCTGGCGCAATAGCATTGGCTGCGCCACCGACCAAGCCATAACCATTAGCTGAATTTTTGCTGCTCGCAAAATCATCCATTTGATTATTTAATAACACCCCTGTTCCTGATGCGACCAAACCTGCACCAAAAGGAAAATTAACACTTAAAGTCGCTGAAACACGATTGCCTTCAGCATCAATAATCGAAAAATGGGTGGTATTGCGGCCGCCCGGCTGATCTTCTGTTTGCCCCGTCAGATAATCACTAGGTAAAGCCTTATCAGTACGCAGTGTACTGGCTAAACCCTGGGCATAATCTTTACTCAATAAGCGAGCCACCGGCACATCAATAAAATCCGCATCACCCAAATATAAAGCCCGATCATGATAAGCACGGCGCAGAGCCTCAATAATCACATGTTTTCGAGTAATGCTATCAAGCGCATCTAAGTCGATATTTTCCAGTATATTCAACGCAGCAATTAAAACGATACCGCCCGATGCCGGTAAAGCCGCACCGGTGATTTTTATACCTTTATAGCTTCCCATCACCGGCTCGCGCTCAATAACTTGGTATTGGTGTAAATCCGCCAATGACCAAATACCGCCTTGTTTTTGTACGGCAGCCACCAATTTATCAGCAGTCGTTCCCGCATAAAATCCAGCATGCCCTTGATTAGCTAACTGTTTTAAGGTGTTAGCCAAATCGCTTTGCACCAATAAGCTACCCGTTGCAGGAATTTCACCTTGCGACAAAAAAATAGCGGCAGTTTCAGCATCTTTATTTAAAATTGCTTGACGAAAAGCCAGCAACTTTTGATGGCGCGCACCGATAGCAAAGCCCTGCTCAGCATAGCGAATAGCCGGCTGCAAACTTTCTGCCAAAGTCAATTTGCCATAATGCTGAGATAAATGCACTAAGCCCGCCGGCATACCGGGAATGCCGGCAGCCAAAGCACCCTCTAAAGAAAGCGATTTAATTGCCGTCCCTTGGGCATCAAGAAACATGTTTTTATCTGCGCCTAAGGGCGCTTTTTCACGGCCATCCAACATAATATCTAAGCCGTCACTTACGCGATGCAATAGCCAGAAGCCGCCACCGCCCAAGCCAGAACCTGAAGGCTCAACAACCGCTAAAGCAGCACTGACAGCAACCGCTGCATCGTAAACATTACCGCCCTTGTTTAAAATTTCAAAACCCGCTTGCGTTGCTAAAGGATGCGCGGAGGCTATCGCCACTTGGCCTGGTTGTTTTACGCTACAGCCTGTTATACTGAAAAACACAAAAATCAGCGCTAAACTGACTAACTGACAACTCTTTTTTTGACTCAATGTATTTATTCTCATGAACATACCTTTAACTAATATTAATGCTCTGATTGTCGATATGGATGGCGTATTATGGCACGGTGAACAGGCTATTGCAGGTTTAAGCGATTTCTTTCAGTTATTGCGCGAACAAGCATTGCCTTTTATTCTGGCGACAAATAATGCCAGTCATACCGCTGAGCAATATGTTAAGAAATTAGCGCGTATGGGTGTTAGCGTGCAACAACAAGAAATCCTCACTTCCGGCATGGCGACAGCGCTTTACCTTGGCCAACACAAAAACCCAGCGAAGACGCGTATTTTCGTTTTAGGCGAACAAGGCGCCAGCCAGCCGCTCTTAGAACAAGGCTTTACTTTAACCGATATTTATCAATTAAATAGTCCGCAGACACCTCATCAAGGCGCGGATATTGTCGTGTGTGGTAAAGATGAAACCATCAATTGGGATAAACTGTCTACTGCCACGCTAAATTTACAAGCTGGTGCGGAATTTATCGCCACCAATGCCGATACAACACTGCCTACCGAACGCGGTTTAATACAAGGCAATGGCGCAATACTAGCCGCCTTACATGCCGCTACGGGACGCACGCCTACTGTTATTGGTAAACCAGAGCCAATTATGTATCAACAAGCACTCGCCTTATTAGGCTCAACGCCAGAAAATACCATTGCTATTGGGGATCGTTTAGATACCGATATTTTAGGTGCCGTACGCACCGGAATGCGCAGTTTAATGGTTTTAACTGGGGCGTCAAAGCGTGAAGATTTGCAAGACATTGATTTTGCACCGACATGGATTATGCAAGACTTGCAAGCGGTAACAAAAGCTTTACGCGAAAGAATTTAAACGCTTGATAAATATTCCAAGCCCCTTTCCTTAAAGCCTTATGCAAAGGAACAAGCCCGACAGGATCGGGCTTGCATTTACCCTTAGGGCATTAAGTAATGCATAGCCACACTGGCATTAAATTAAGCTTTTTTCAATAATAACGTGTTGCGTAGGAGCCGCTTCTACAGGCGATTATCTCTGCCCAGCACCCAAAGGGCTTGCCCCATTGGAGAAGGCTTTAAGATTTATGTAGATACCTATGCACATAAGGCACAAACTACAGGGTTTCTACACCAGATGCTTTGGCAACCAGTACGACATCGGCCGGCCTTAAAGCAAAGATACCAACACTGACAACACCCGGAATATTATTAACTAAGCGCTCTAAGGCGATTGGCTCGACAATTTCCATATTATGCACATCGATAATTTCACAACCATTATCAGTCACATAATTTTCACGCCAAATAGGCTGGCCACCTAATTTAACCATCTCACGCGCAACAAAACTGCGCGCCATAGGAATAACTTCGACCGGCAAAGGAAATTTACCTAACACTTTAACCGTTTTGCTTTCATCGACAATACAAACAAATTTCTTGCTCGCACCGGCAATAATTTTCTCGCGGGTTAATGCGCCGCCACCGCCTTTAATCAACTGCTTTAATGCGTTAGTTTCATCAGCACCATCAACATAAACATCTAAGTTGCCAGACTCGCTTAATTCCATTACTGGAATACCAATTTTTTTCAGTCTTTCCGTAGTCGCAATAGAGCTTGATACTGCGCCTTTAATCTCTTTCGTTAAGTTAAAGTCCGCCAGGCAATCAATAAAATGATTAACAGTTGAACCCGTGCCCACCCCTAAAATAGCAACATCTTTAATATAAGGTAAGGCAGCTTCGGCAGCTTTACGTTTGCTTTCATCTTGTGTCATATCGTATTTCCCTAAATAGTTAAGGTCATACTGTGGCGAAGTTAAATAAGGTAACTTCGCCAGCAGTAAAATTAAGCTTTCGCTAATTCAGCACGCATTTCATCTATTACTTTTTTATAGTCAGGCTGACTAAAAATAGCTGAGCCAGCGACAAACATATCAGCGCCTGCTGCTTTAATTTCACGGATATTATCGACTTTAACCCCGCCATCAATTTCTAAGCGAATATCGTAACCACTGTCATCAATTCTTTGTCTTGCCTGGCGCAATTTATTTAAGGTGCCGGGAATAAAAGATTGACCACCAAACCCAGGATTTACTGACATTAATAAAATAATGTCAACTTTATCCATAACATAGTCAAGAAAATGTAAGGGGGTACTTGGGTTAAAGACTAAGCCAGATTGACAACCTAAATCACGAATCATTTGCAATGTACGATCAATATGCGTAGAAGCTTCTGGGTGAAAAGTAATCATGCTGGCACCTGCTTTTGCAAAATCAGGAATAATGCGATCAACAGGTTCAATCATCAAATGCACGTCAATAGGTGCGGTTACGCCATGTTTTCTTAGTGCTTCACAGACCAACGGCCCAATAGTTAAGTTAGGCACGAAATGATTATCCATTACATCAAAATGAACAACATCTGCGCCAGAGGCTAAAACATTATCTACTTCTTCACCTAATCTAGCAAAATCAGCAGAAAGAATAGAAGGTGCAATCCAGTTATCAGTCATATCATGACTCCTCATTGAGTTAAAATTATTGTTTTTATACGCTGTTATTTATCTTGTTGTAATGCTTCAGCTAATTGTTTAGCCGGCATATAGCCAGGGAAAATCGTGCCTTTTTCTGTCACCATCATGGGCGTACCACGTACCCCTAATTTTTCCCCTAAAGCCATATGGGCATCAACAGGATTTTTGCAGGTTTTTTCTGCGGGCGGATTTGAGCTTGATTTTGCAACGGTTAATGCGGTATTTCTATCGTCTGCGCACCAAACAGAAACTGCTTTTTTGTAAGACTCAGAATCTTTACCGGCTCTCGGGTAAAATAAGTACTGAATAGTAATTCCTTCGGCCAAATATTTATCCATTTCTGCATGTAGTTTACGGCAATAACCACAATCTATATCGGTAAAAATAGTAACGGTACCCTTATTATCCGGCGCTTTGAAGATAATCATTTGATCTTTAGCTACGCCATTAATCAGCACAGCTCTAGCTTCGGCTAGTTTGTCTTCAGTTAAATCTTTTTTAGCCGCTAAGTCAAACATATGGCCTTGAATCAGATACTTGCCATCCTCTGAAACATAAAAGACATCTGAGCCGACCATCACTTCATATAAACCTTTTATTTTCGAGTCAGAAATATCATCGATAGCAATTGAAGGCATCGTTTCTGCCAGTGCTTTTTTCAACGCATCTTTATCTGCAAACGCACTTGGAGCGACAAATAAGCCAGCTAAAAATAAAGCAACGAAAAGGTGTTTTAAGTTATGCATAATAATCCTTTAAGGTAATTGAGAGAATGTGAGGTTAATTTAAAATAAACGACCAATATCCAGAAACACAGCGAGAATCATTAAACCTAATAATGCCGCCATGCCTATTTGCTGAAAAACTAATTGAACATTCTCCGCAACCGGACTACCTTTTACCGCCTCAACAGCAAACATTAATAAATGCCCACCATCTAAAACAGGAATAGGTAATAAATTCAAAACACCCAAACTAACACTGACTATAGCCAAAAATTTCAGAAAAGAAACGACGCCCATTTCTGCAGATTTGCCTGCATATTGAGCAATACTAATCGGTCCACTTAAGTTATCTACTGATGCTTTACCGACAAACATATAGCCCATCATTTTTAAAGTCGCTCCAGAATAATACCAAGTACGTTCAACGGCAGCGACAAGAGCATCGGCTGGAGATAAAGAGTATTCAATCATTAATGAATCCAGCAAACCCTCGGGGACTTGTACACCTACGCCGATTTTGCCAATAATCTGTTCATTTTCAATGGCACTTTCAGGTGTTAAGCTGAGCGCGACCACCAGGCCATCTCGCTCCACCAATACCGCCATAGCTTGGCCTGGATGTGTTTGTACATAAGCCACCCATTCTAGCCAGTCTTTAAATTCGTGACCATCAGCACTCAGAATAAGATCACCTGTTTGCAATCCCGCTTGCTCGGCAACACTATTTGCTATAATTTTGCCAACCACACTAGGTATCGTTGGCTGCCAGGCCTTCAGCCCCAATTCTTTAAATAAAAGCTCTGGCTCTTGGCTTATTGCCAAAGGAATAACCAAGGTATGCGTTACTAATATCCCATCCTGATTCTTTACTTGTATAGGCAATCCCGTGTCAGCATCCATGGCAGAAGTAAGAATGGTTTCCATGGTTTCGCGCCACGTCTTTGTCGCAATGCCATTAACGGCAACAATCTCTTCGCCTTCGGCAAAACCAGCTTGGGCAGCCAATGTTGTTGGCTCAACAGCACCGACAATTGGCCGCATACCGGTTTCGCCAAGCATAAAAACCAGCCAATACAGCAAAACTGCCAAAACTAAGTTAAAAACAGGACCTGCTGCGACAATAGCAGAACGCGCCCATAAAGGTTTACGACTAAAAGCATAGGGTAAATCATCGGGCGCCACATCACCTTCGCGCTCATCAACCATTTTCACATAACCACCGAGCGGAATAGCCGAAAGCACATACTCAGTAGTTGAACTGTCTTTTTGATATTTCCAAATAACTTTACCGAAACCTATGGAAAAACGCAGCACTTTGACGCCTGTTTTTCTAGCCACCCAAAAATGACCGAACTCATGAATCGCGACCAATAATCCAATCGCAACAATAAAATAAAACAGGCTATGTAAAG
This sequence comes from Methyloprofundus sp., assembly GCA_014859465.1. GTDB lineage: Bacteria > Pseudomonadota > Gammaproteobacteria > Methylococcales > Methylomonadaceae > Methyloprofundus. The sequence goes on along the minus strand of JACUUF010000011.1, from coordinate 18,217 downwards.
TTTCCATTAGGCAACTAAAGCGGCAATGATTTGCTCTGCTTGTCCACGCGCTTGCTGATCGGCCGCAAGAATACGCGCCAAGGTATCGGCTTGCGTAGCTGTAAATTTAGCCATACTTTGCTCAATAACCACAGGAATATCGGTAAAACGTATCTGCTCATTTAAGAAAGCTTCTACAGCAATCTCATTGGCAGCATTTAATACCGTCGGCATAATACCACCTGCAGTAATGGCTTCTATCGCTAAGCGTAAACAAGGAAATCTCTGCAAGTCAGCGACTGCAAAATCCATATGTTTAACAGTAAAAATATCTAAAGGCGCAACACCCGAATCAAAACGATCAGGCCAAGCCATTGCATGCGCAATAGGAATACGCATATCTGGATTACCCATTTGCGCCAAGACACTACCATCGACATAATCGACCATTGAGTGAATAATGCTTTGCGGATGAATAACGACTTGAATTTGCTCAGGCTGCATATTAAACAACAAACAGGCTTCAATTAATTCCAAGCCTTTGTTCATCATCGTTGCCGAATCGACTGATATTTTACGCCCCATATCCCATTTAGGGTGCGCTACCGCTTGAGCAACAGTGACCTTATCCAGCTCATCAAGTGGTGTCGTTCTAAACGGTCCACCTGATGCAGTTAATAAAATACGTCGCGCTGAAGGCGCATCATGCCCTGCGATATAAGCTGCCGGCATACATTGAAAAATGGCATTATGCTCACTATCGATAGGCAACAATACCGCGCCAGAATCTTTTATTGCTTGCATAAAAATATCACCGGACATAACCAATGACTCTTTATTTGCCAATAAGACTGTTTTACCCGCCTGAGCGGCTGCTAATGCAGACAACAAACCGGCAGCGCCAACAATAGCCGCCATCACTGAATCAACCTGCGCTAAAGTCGCGACGGTTACTAATGCTTCAGCACCAATCAAAACGGTCATATCAGCAAGCGCCGTACCCGCTAATTTTGCTTTGAATTCAGCCCCTTTTTGTTCGTCAACAACAACGGCATATTCAGGCTTAAACTCTAAACATTGTTCATATAGAGTATCAATATTGGTATTGGCTGTTAAGGCAACAACGCGATATAAATCACTGTGTCGCTTGACCACATCTAAAGTACTAACGCCAATAGAGCCTGTCGCGCCTAGAATACATATGCCTTTCATGAGTACATCCATCTAATAAACCATACACCCGCATAAAAAACGGGAATCGCTGCGATCACACTATCTAAGCGATCTAATAAACCACCATGCCCAGGCAATAGAGTACCGCTATCTTTAACACCACGAATACGTTTCGCTGCACTAAAAAATAAATCGCCATAAACAGAAACCAGCACAGTAATCACCGAAAGCATCAGAAAGTCACTAACGCTCATTGCTGAAAAGCCAAAAGATAAAGTAAACACCAAGCCAACCACGACCGAAGCAAGCAATGCTCCATATAAGCCTTCTAGTGTTTTTCCAGGGCTAATTTCAATCGCTAGTTTTGTTTTACCAAATTTTTTACCTGCAAAATAAGCTCCAATATCAGCAGACCAAATTAAAACAAAGAAGAACAGGGTCATAGCCGGCTCTTCAAGCACTATTAAACGAGATAAAAACAACCATGCTGCCACTAAAACAGAGCCGCCGATAAATAATTTTTTACCAACACCGATGTTAATTTCTAGTAAATCAGCGCCAGCCCTGCGAATTTTAAACATGGCATAAAACCAAAAAAGCACAGGCGGCACAACAAGAAGCTCGATCAGGCCTGAATAACTCCTGATTTCTGGCCAATCGCCTAATTGAGTCAGTACTTCTAATAATTGTGTCCAAAATTGCAATAGCACCATAGGTATTAGCATAGCAAGCAAAAACAGGCACTTGCCTAATAGTGTTTTTACTTCTGCTAAATTTGCCCATTCCCATGCAGCAATCAACAAAACAATACCCCAAAGGATAGCAAAGTACAAATGCGGTAATTTAAAAATAGCCAACACCACCAAGGGGGCTAAAACTAAAGCGGTAATCACTCTTTGTCGTAACATTTTTTTATTATTTTTAAGAAGGTTATAAAAAGACACCGGAATGCATTTAAGTTGCTTTGGACAAAGCCTGTACTTGCTCGCTGGTTCGACCAAAACGTCGCTCCCGAGTAAGAAAATCGTCTATTGCTGTTTGCATCGCTGCTGCATTAAAGTCAGGCCATAGCTTCGAGGTGAAATAAAGCTCTGTATAGGCGAACTGCCATAAAAGAAAGTTACTGATTCGTTGCTCTCCACCTGTTCTAATAAATAAATCAGGCTCTGGGAGATCAGCAATAGCAAGACCACTAGCAATAAGTGTTTCATCTATATCATCACAAGACAAAGTACCTTGCTGTACTTTTCTGGCTATGTTTTGTACCGCTAAAGTCATATCTCTATGACTGCCATAGTTTGCCGCAATAACTAACGTTAAACCGGTATTGTTTTCTGTTTGCCGTTCACTATCTAGCATCTTTTGCTGTAACTTCTCAGAAAAGGCCGTGCGTTCACCAATAAAACGTAAACGTATATTATTTTTATCTAAGCGATTAACTTCTTTTTGCATAGTACTCATAAAAAGATCCATGAGTTTGGAGACCTCCTCTTTAGGTCGCCTCCAATTCTCACTACTAAAGGCAAATAAAGTTAAAACCTGTATACCTTCCTGAGCACAAAACTCAACGACTCGCTTAACCGCTTTAACACCAGCAGAATGTCCGATAAAGCGAGGCAAATGGCGCTTTTTCGCCCAGCGCCCATTACCATCCATAATAATGGCAATATGCTTAGGGTATTGCGATTTATCGACTTCGCTTGGTACAGATTGCATTCAACTATGCCTTATATAGACAGTAAATCGGCCTCTTTGTCCTCCAAAAGCTTTTCTACTTGTTTTATGTATTCATCAGTAATTTTCTGGATTTTTTCTTCACCCGCATGCGCCTCATCTTTAGAAACCATTTTTTCTTTTAAAGCTTCTTTGATTTCATTATTGGCATCACGACGAACATTACGGATTGCAACGCGTCCACTTTCTGCTTCTGCCTTAACGACTTTGACCAAATCACGGCGACGCTCTTCGGTTAACATAGGTAAAGGTACGCGAATAATATTACCATTAGTCACCGGATTTAAGCCTAAATCTGAAGACATAATCGCCTTCTCAATTGCTTGCATCATACCTTTTTCCCATGGAGTAACGGCTAAGGTACGCGAATCATCAATCGAAACATTGGCTACCTGAGATAAAGGGGTATCTGAACCATAATAAGACACAACCACCTGATCAAGCAAACTAGGATGGGCACGCCCTGTTCTTATCTTAGTAAAGGCTTTTTTAAGAGATTCAATGCTCTTAGCCATTCTGCTGGCTGCATCTTGCTCAATATCATTAATCATTATTTAGTTTCCTCGCTCTATAAGTGAACCTATCTCTTCACCTTGCATTAGACGCATGACTGCGCCGGACTCAAAAATATTCATCACACGCATAGGTAAATTATTATCTCGACAAAGCACTAGTGCCGTGGTGTCCATCACATTCAATCGCTGATCAAGCGCTGCATCATAAGTCAATCGTGAATAAAACTTAGCATCTGGCACTTTTTCTGGATCCGCTGAATAAACACCTTTAACCTTCGTTGCTTTAATCATCAATTGAGCGTTAATCTCAATCGCTCTTAAGCTGGCCGCCGAATCGGTGGTAAAAAAAGGATTTCCTGTGCCTGCGGCAAAAATAACCACGCGCCTTTTTTCTAAATGTCTAACTGCGCGCCGCCTAATATAATCTTCACAAACTTGATTAATTTTTAAGGCCGTCATAACTCGCACTGGCTGACCTAAAAACTCCAAGGAATCTTGCATGGCTAAAGCATTAATAACCGTCGCCAACATCCCCATTTGGTCTGCTGTTACGCGATTCAAACCTTCAGCAGCTTGCTCTGAACCACGCAAAATATTACCACCACCTATGACTAAACCAACTTGAACGCCCGCATCACATAGTTCCTTTATTTCCGTCGCTAAGCGCTTTACGATCTCAGGGTCGATATTGCCACCCTTATCGCTCATTAACGCTTCGCCACTTAATTTGAGCATAATTCTTTGGCAAATAAGTTTAGTCATAAATTCTACCTATCTAAAGTTAATGATAAAAATGGTGTTATTTGATAAATCACAGCTTAATATGCGCTATTGATGTTATCTACACATAAAATATTGCACAACAGAAACTGAGCACAACCCCAAAAACCGACTCCCTGTTTATTTTTCTTACTCTAGATCAAAAGCTTTCAGTGTACAGCACACTGAAAGCTTGATCTATCGCAGCTTACTTAACCGCGAATTTGCGCCATAACTTCAGAAGCAAAATCACCTTCAGCTTTTTCAATACCTTCACCTACTTCTAAACGAGTAAAAGCGAGCACTTTATTACCTTTAGATTTAGCAAGTTGCGCTACAGTTACTTTATCATCTTTAATAAATGCTTGACCTTCTAGCGTAATCTCCGCTAAGAATTTTTTAATCCGACCGCCAATCATTTTTTCAATAATATCTGCTGGCTTACCACTTTCGGCGGCTTGAGCAATAAAAATTTCTTTTTCTTTCTCAACCAACTCAGGCGCTACATCAGACTCAGAAACACATAAGGGCTTGCTAGCTGCGATATGCATGGCCACATCTTTTGCTAACTCTTCGTCTGCTTTTTCTAAGCTAACCAATACACCGATTTTTTCGCCATGCAAGTAAAATCCAGTGCCGCCTTCTGTTGCGACTCTTTGGAAACGTCTTAGAGCAATGTTCTCGCCTAATTTAGAGATCAAACCACGACGTACTTCATCAATTGTTTTGCCATCAGCCAAGGTCAGCTCGTAAGCCTCTTCTGGCGTAGCAACCTCTGACGCTAAAATTGCATTAGCAATATCATTTGCAAAAGCTTTGAAAACATCGCCTTTAGCAACAAAATCAGTTTCGCAGTTAACATCAATAATCACAGCATTTTTCGTATCTGCGCTTTGTGCAACAGCAATACGCCCTTCAGCAGCAATACGACCTGATTTTTTATCCGCTTTTGCTAAACCCGCTTTGCGCATATTTTCAATGGCAAGCTCCATATCAGCACCTGCTTCAATTAATGCTTTTCTACATTCCATCATGCCTGAACCCGTTCTTTCACGTAGTTCTTTTACCATTCCAGCTGTAACACTCATGCTTTTTACCTTTATATTTTCTTTAATTCTATAAAAACGCCCCCAAATGGAGGCGTTCATAAATGACCTATAATAATTAGCTAGTCAAGCAATTATCATACACAATCATGTGCGCTTATTTTGCAGCGCTAGTTGCTTCTTCAACAAATTCATCAGATTTAGCTGACATATCTAATCTTGCTGCTTTGGCTTCTAAAACAGCCGTTGCAACCGTTTCAACATACAACTGAACGGCACGAATTGAATCATCATTTCCAGGAATAATATAATCAACACCTTTAGGTGAGTTATTGGTATCAACGATACCAATAACCGGAATTCCTAATTTTTTAGCTTCGCTAAGTGCGTTTTTCTCGTAACCTACATCAAGAACAAAAATCGCATCAGGAATACCACGCATATCTTTAATACCACCTAAACTGCGCTCTAATTTTTCCATCTCACGTTCCATGCCTAACGCTTCTTTTTTGCTGAATCGCTGTTGTAACGTTCCATCAGCAGTCATCGCTTCAAGCTCTTTTAAACGGTTGATTGATTTTTTAATCGTTTTAAAGTTCGTTAGCATACCACCCAACCAACGGTGATTTACATAAGGCATACCACAACGTATTGCTTGTTCAGCAACGGCTTTACGGGCAGACTTTTTTGTACCAACAAATAAGATATTGCCTTTATTAGCGGACATCTGACCAACATAATTCATTGCATCATTAAATAAAGGAAGAGTTTTCTCTAAATTAATAATATGGATTTTGCTGCGTGCACCAAAAATATAAGGTGCCATTTGTGGATTCCAATAACGAGTTTGGTGTCCAAAGTGAACACCTGCTTCTAGCATTTGACGCATTGATACTGCGGCCATTCTTTTCTCCAAATAATTCCGGGCTATTCCGGAAGGGTTACGCCTCCACCTATCCCGACTAGAAACCAGTTTTATTAAAAACCAGCACCCAACTAACCGTGTCGATAGATGTGAGTATTAAGTAAATGAACTTACCTTTATATCATATTTACTTTTTTACAACAACGGATACTCTGTTAAAATTTATCTTTAAGCAAATCCTGTTAATATATTCACTACCCTACAACAAGCAAGCACACACAGCCATGTCAATCACCATAAAAACAGACGCCGAAATCGAAAAAATGCGCATTGCCGGAAAGCTTGCCGCAGAAGTTTTAGAGTTCATTGCCCCTTATGTTATCCCTGGAGTAACGACTAACGAACTTGATCAGCTTTGCCATGACTACATCGTCAATGTGCAAAACGCCATTCCTGCACCGCTCAATTATCATGGATTTCCTAAGTCAATCTGCACCTCAGTTAATTACACCATCTGTCATGGCATCCCTAACGAAAAGAAACTAAAAAAGGGGGACATTATCAATGTGGATATTACTGTTATCAAAGACGAATATCATGGCGATACTAGCAAAATGTTTTATGTTGGCGACGTAGCTCCCCACGCCAAGCGACTCTGTGTGATTACTCAAGAATGCCTCATGCTCGGCATTGCACAAGTAAAACCAGGCTGCACACTTGGCGATATAGGCCACGCCATACAGAAACATGCCGAATCTAACCGTTACTCGGTCGTTCAAGAGTTTTGCGGCCATGGCATAGGCAAAAAATTTCACGAAGAACCTCAAGTTTTACACTATGGCAAGCCAGGCGACGGGGTTAGTTTAGAAGCAGGCATGATACTGACGATTGAACCCATGATTAATATTGGCAAACGCCACATGAAAGTACTTAAAGATGGCTGGACAGCCGTTACCAAAGATCGCTCGCTTTCCGCACAATGGGAGCACACCATTCTAGTAACACCAACGGGGCATGAAATTCTCACTCTACGCCAAGAAGAAAGGTGAATCATTTAGCGGCCTACAACCTTAATGATGCTCAGCAGGTTAAGCAAGCCATACAAAAACATAACGGCTATCTGCAAAGCATTTTCTCCCCCGAAAAATCGATTCTACCGCTACTACATGGGAAATCTCGATTTTTAGATCAAATGCTAAACGTCCTATGGAGTCGTTTTATAGTCGAAGCACCGGAAAACTTCGCCTTAATTGCCGTCGGTGGCTACGGGCGGCAAGAAATGTTCCCCTATTCAGACATAGACATTCTTATCTTGCTGGACGATAACACCCTAGAGCCAGCAAAAGAACAACTCAGCGCGCTATGCACCTTCCTTTGGGATACAGGATTAAAGCTAGGCCTAAGTGTGCGCAGCACAGCAGAATGCCTACGAGCTGCAGCAGACGACCAAACCATTATGACTAGCCTAATGGAGTCTCGCCACTTAGCAGGAAATGAACTGTTAAGCGCCAACCTTAACACGCAAATATCAGCACAGAACGCTTGGAGTTCAGAGAGATTTTATAATGCCAAACTTAAAGAACAGCAACTCCGGCATCAAAAATTTCATGGCACAGCTTACAACCTAGAACCCAACATAAAAGAAAGCCCTGGAGGCTTAAGAGACTTACAAATTATCGCCTGGGTCTTTAAGCACCATTACAAAACAGCCACTTTGCGCGAATTAACTCAATACGATTTTCTACCTCAAAGCGAATATGAAGAATTATTTTCCGCTCAAGAACTGTTATGGAAAATACGCTTCGCCCTGCACCTACAAACAGGGCGCTGTGAAGACCGGCTACTTTTTGATCATCAACGCGAATTAGCGGCTTCCTTTGGCTTTAGCGAACAGAAAAACAACGAAGGCGTGGAACAGTTCATGCAGCATTACTTCAAAACAGTCATGCAATTAGAACGTCTTAATGAAACCTTATTGCAAATTTTTGACGAACACTGCCTGACTCACGCTGAAAAAACCTACAAACCACAAGCCATCAATGATAAATTTGACAGCATTGGCGGCTATATTGCCGCGAAAAGTGTCGGCATTTTCCAAACTCACCCACGAGCTTTGTTGGAAATTTTTATATTAATACAAAAAATCCCTTCAATTAAAGGCATTAGAGCCACAACTATTCACCTTATTCGTAGCAACCTACACCTGATTGACAACCATTTCCGTCAAGACCCATTTGCTCGACAACTGTTCATAGATATATTGTGTCAACCGCGCACCATCAACCGCGTATTACGCATGATGAATCGCTATGGGGTACTAGCCGCCTACTTGCCCAGCTTTAATAATATTGTGGCACGCATGCAATATGACCTGTTTCATATTTATACAGTAGACGAACACACACTTTTTGTGATTCGCAATTTGCGCCGCTTTGCCTTAGAAAAACACAATGAAGAACTGCCTTTTTGTAATAGTATTTTTCTATTAATCTCTAAACCCCACATTTTATACACTGCCGGATTATTTCATGACATTGCCAAAGGAAAAAAAGGCGACCACTCCGAACTAGGTCAAGCCATTGCCCAGCAGTTCTGCATCGATCATAAAATATCAGAGCACGATACGAAATTGATTTGTTGGCTAGTCCGAAATCATTTAGTCATGTCAACCACAGCGCAACACAAAGACATTAGTGACCCCGAAGTTATCCATGAGTTTGCCACTAAAGTAGGCACAACAGAATACCTAAACTACCTATACTTACTCACCGTCGCTGATATTCGCGCCACCAATCCCGAGCTATGGACTTCATGGAAAGATTCTTTACTAAAGGAGCTCTATAGCACCACAGCTAATGCACTAAGACGCGGCTTAGAAAATCCAATCCAGCAATTAGATACCATAAAAGAAACTCAATCGGAAGCACGCAAAGAGTTACTTAAAAAAGGATTATCAGCAACCAGCATCCAAAAAGCATGGGCACATATCAGCTCTGATTATTTCCTACGCTACTATGCAGATGAGATTATTTGGCACACTATTGCCATTAACTTTAGCACTGAAAGGGACTTACCGCTAATTCTCTTGCGCCCGCAAAACCAGCGCGGTAGCGCAGAAATTTTCATCTATGCCGAGCACAAACAAGAAGATTTCATCTTCTCCCGCTGTACAACGGCACTGGATAATCTCGGCTTAACTATTCTTGATGCGCGAATCATTTCAACTCAAGATGAGCAGTACACACTCAATAGTTTTCAAGTACTGGAGCAATCAGGCACCCCAATCACCGACTTACAGCGCGAACTACATATTTGCTCTGCAATAAAACAACAATTAAGCGATCAGGCCAATACCCAACAAAAAAACCTGCATCATCATTCGCGGCAAGCCACGCACTTCCCGATTCGCACCCAGGCTCGCTTCTATCAAGACCCACAAAATAGATACGACATTTTAGAATTAATCACTACCGACCATCCCGGATTACTAGCAAAAATGGCTCAGTTTTTTCGTGCCAATCAAATCAATCTTATCAGTGCAAAAATCACCACCATAGGCAGTCGAGCAGAAGACATCTTCTTCCTAAATATTCAAGCCAAACAATTACTGGGCAATGAACAAATGCAGAGTTTAACTAAGGACTTAATCCAACTACTAGAACAGTAGTCAACCTTATCGCAGCGGCTTCAGTGACAACAACACGCAACCAACTAAGCGCCTCTTCTGCAAGATAACAAAAAATACATACTATTAGCCTAACGCTTGATCTTATGCGCTATAAAAGATTTCATCTTATAGCTCAGCTTTTGTTTTTCCTCTCGCTCGGCTAATCTTTGCTGCTCATTCACTCTCGCGCACAACGCTTGCTCTTCGTCCTGCTTAATGGACTGTAATTTATTACGCAGTTTATCCCGGTATTCATCCGAAATATCCAGACTAATAAACTCGCTATCTTTACGCAGTAAATAGCGCGCCAGAGAATCCAAGAAGGCATCATCAATGGCCTCTGGCTGCCACATTTCCGCATAGGTAGAAAAATTAGTATGGTTATTAACCATGACTTTAATCTGCGACTGCTCATAATCGACCTCAAAACGTACACGTACAGGTATTTTTCTAGTCACTACAAATCTTGCCGACTCTTCACCAGCTATACCGCCAAGCCTATACATTTTCGAAGCAATTCGCTTAGCATGCAAAAAAGCATTTTCCTGTTCAATCGCAGATTTAGTCTGCACGCTATACTCAAACTCTCCCGCAGCGACACAATAAAAAGTCAGGTTAATTTGTACTAACTTATCGAAATCAGAAAAACCGCCATAACCATCAGTATTAATCTTATAGTCTTTTTGCATCAGCGTACCTAGTCGCAAAAAGCGATCGCTGTAATTTTCTACCTGGATAGGCACTTCAAGATAATTTAAATGCGCGACTAACTCTTGCAAATATTTAAAAATCTGCTGCATTTTAGGTAAAACTTGCGTTTTATATAATTTAGCTCGAAGCGCCTGCTGATCAATCGTTTGCTGTTCGGATATTTTTTTCTGATCAGCTTCTTTTCTTAATTGATCAAGAACGCCCATCGCTTACGCACCCAGTCTTTGCCTAAAGACTTCATAAATCAACACCCCAGCAGCAACCGAGACATTTAAACTATCAACACTACCTTGCATAGGAATTTTAACCAAGAAATCACATTGCTCACGCGTTAAGCGACGCATGCCTTTTTCTTCAGCGCCCATGACTAAAGCTATCGGCATATTAACATCAGTTTCATAAATTGTTTTTTCGGCCTCACCTGCCGCACCAACCACCCAGATACCCTGCTCTTTCAACCAAGCAATCGTTCGACTCATATTGGTGACTTGATAAACCGGCACGGTTTCCGCTGCACCACTGGCTACTTTACAGACCGTCGGCGTAATCCCTACAGCCTGATCTTTAGTGACAATCACGCCTTGCACTCCCGCCGCATCGGCAGTACGCAAACAGGCGCCTAAATTATGCGGATCTTGAATATGATCTAAAATCAACCAAAACGGCACTTGCTTAGCGCTCTCGACCACCGATTTCAGATCATTTTCCGAACGCATCGCTGGCATTTCTACTTCTAAAATAATACCTTGATGATTCGCACCTTTAGACAGGCTATCCAATTGCTTACGATCCGCTTTTTGAAGATTAATACCCCGCTGCCCCAAGCCTTTTACCAAGCCTTGCAAACGCTCATCCTGTCTTTTTTGATCTACCCATGCCTGATTAATTTTTTCAGGTGAATAATCCAATGCCGACTGCGCGGCATGCAAGCCAAAAATCTTTGCTAAACTCATTTATGTACCTTCTTCTCTGCCTTGCCTTTATGCTTTGGTTTTTTATGTTTTGGTTTCTTTCTGTCTTTCTTCTTTACTGCTTGACCCGTGGTATCAGCTGCCGCAGTGCGTATCGTTATTTTTCTTTGCTGGCCTAGTAATTCAAAGTCAATTTTCTTATCATCTAAATTAACACCAACAACAACGATATTAACACTATCACCTAAACGATAACGCACGCCTGTGCGCTCGCCTTTTAGCTGATGACTCAGTGGGTCAAACTTAAAAAAGTCCTGTCCTAAAGAGGTTACATGCACCAAGCCTTCAACATACAAATCAGCTAATTCAACAAATAAGCCAAAACCCGTTACCGCAGAAATAACCCCAGGGAAGGTTTCACCAATTTTGTCTTGCATAAATTCGCACTTCAACCAACTGACCACATCACGCGTGGCATCGTCAGCGCGGCGCTCATTAGATGAACAATGTTCACCTAAAGTCGCAATTTCAGGAAAACCGCAATAAAAACTTTCCGGTGATTTTCCTTGCAAACAATGCCGGATAGCGCGATGCACCATCAAATCAGGGTAACGACGAATCGGTGACGTGAAATGTGTATAAGCATCTAAAGCCAAACCAAAATGACCTTTTTTCTCAGGACTATAAACCGCCTGCGACATAGAGCGTAATAACACCGTCTGAATTAAATGCGCATCCGGTCGCCCCTTAATTGTATTGGTCAAGTGCATATAATCGACCGGCGTTGGCTTGTCACCACCGCCCATATGCAAGCCGACTTCACCCAAAAAGGTTTTTAAATTCTTAATTTTTTCTTCTGAAGGCCCTTCATGAATACGCAATAAACGCGGCATCTTTTGGCGATTTAAATAACGCGCCGCCGCACTATTTGCGGCAATCATAAACTCTTCAATCAGCTTATGCGCATCGTTACGCTGGGTAGGCACAATTTTTTCTATTTTGCGATTTTCACCAAAAACAATCTGCGTTTCTTGGGTATCGAAATCCATTGCACCACGCAATTCACGCTGACCACGCATCGCTTTATATAAAGCATACATTTGCTCTATATGCGGTAAAACCGCTTTATACTGCTGCTTTAACTTGGCATCGTCATGCTCTAACATGGCCGAGACCTTATTGTAGGTCAAGCGCGCATGCGAACGCATCACAGCATCAAAGAACTTGGCGCGCTTCACTTGACCTTGTTCGTTAATGATCATCTCACAAACCATACACAAACGATCTTCATCAGGATTAATTGAGCATAAACCGTTAGATAAAATCTCCGGCAACATTGGAATCACTTGCTCAGGAAAATACACCGAGGTACTGCGATTTTTTGCCTCAAGATCCAAGGCCGTACCCTGCTGTACATAGTGAGATACATCAGCAATAGCGACGAGCAATTTCCACCCTTTGGGGGTTTTGCTACAAAATACCGCATCATCAAAATCGCGCGCATCTTCACCATCAATAGTTACTAATGGCACATCACGTAAATCAACACGGCCTGCTTTTGCTTCTTCGGCAACGACTTTCTTCAGTGATTTAATTTGCTTTAAAACTGCCTCCGGCCACTCACAAGGCAATTCATAAGTGCGTATTGCGATATCAATTTCCATGCCCGGCGCCATGTGTGCGCCCAAGACTTCAGTAATTTTACCTATAGGCTGGCGATTAAGAGTCGGCTGCCCAGTAAGCGTAGCCACCACCATATCGCCTTTTTTAGCACCGAGACTTTCACCTTTAGAAATTAAAACATTTTGCGTGATTTTCTTATTGTCTGGCTTAACAAACTGGATGCCATGCTCACTAATAAAGTGCCCGACCACCTGTTGCGTATTGCGCTCTAAAACTTCAACAATCTTAGCTTCTCGGCGCCCTTTTCTATCGACACCCGAGACACGTACCAAGGCGCGATCATTATGTAAGACTTGATTCATTTCTCGCGGCGATAAAAATAAATCCTCACCGGCATCATCAGGCTTTAAAAAACCAAAGCCATCCGGATAACTTAAGATTCGTCCGGCAATTAAATCCTGCTTATCGACCAGGCAATATTGCTGGCGTCGATTAAATAAAACCTGTCCATCACGCTCCATCGCTCGCATACGGCGGCGCAAAGCTTCTAGCTGATCTTCAGACTCCAAGGAAAACGCCTCAGCAATTTGCTGCCGCCCTATCGGCTTACCGCGCTGTTCAATCAACTGTAAAATCAATTCTCGGCTAGGAATAGGTTGCTCGTATTTAGCTGCTTCACGCTGCGCATAAGGATCGGCAACTGTACTGAAATCGATATTATTGTCTGAGGATTCGCTCATAATTTTAACTTTATTTTTATTCAAATTTCTTTCTTTTCATGATTATTTTATTCATCATAACGCAAGATACGCGCACTGCGTAATAGTTTTCCCTTAATTTACATTAGATATAGTGTCAATCTAACAAAAGTCAAAACAGGGTTAGCCGCGTAGGATTTATTAAGACGCGGTACAATGCCGGCTAAATAACTATTTATTTTTATCCATCAAGGAAAACTCATGAATTTACTCATTCGTAATATCGCCCGCACCCTAACAGAAGCAGAGCTTCTTGCATTATTTGAACTTTACGGTAGTGTCCAATCCTGCACTTTAGTGCTGAACAAAGCAAGCGGATTATCCAAAGGCTTTGGCTTTGTCGAAATGCCTAAAGTAGGTGAAGCGAAAGCCGCCATGCTAGGCCTTAATGGTAAAGACTTAGAGGGCAGTAAACTGCGCGTTAAAAAAGCCGAAACCAAACAACAAGCAGAGCAAAACTAAAAAATCACCATGACCACTGATCAAGAAAAAAAACGCGTCAATCAAGACCCATTGCATGGACTCACACTAAAAGACATCATGGTCCAGTTATTCGAGAAATATGGCTGGGAAGAACTGGGGCAGCGCGTTAAAATCAAGTGTTTTACAGACCAGCCAAGCATTACTTCTAGCCTCAAGTTTCTACGTAAAACACCCTGGGCGCGCAAACAAGTAGAAACGCTTTACCTGAATACGCAATGGCAAACTAAAGATGTTTGGGCTAACGCGCGCAAGCGCGATAAAAAATAACCCGCTTTATGGAAGTGGCTTTAACCAAGAATCTCCAAGCAAGCCTAAAGTCGCTGCCACCAGCTATTATTTAATGACAACCTCTTACTTATTAAGCCATAGGAAACATCATGACTTCTGGTTTTCTCAACGCCACCCTACTGATCTGTCAGTTTGAGCTAAAAAGGCTATTTACTACCCGTAAAGGCCTGCTCTATCTGATTACTTTCGCCATAGTTTGGTACTTTATTTTACTCTACCCGATTCGCTTTTCTGCCGATCTCTTTGCCCAGAATCAAAACTCAACGCAAGGCAGTAATTTTTTTGAATTTATCGGCTTTGGCGCCTTACTCAACTGGAAAATCCCCGAATTTGGCGTGTACTGGCGTTTTGCTTTAATCATATTTCCTTTATTGTGTATTACTATTGCCTCAGATCAAAGCTGTTCCGATAGAGAGCGCGGCACTTTACGCTTCCTCTGTTTGCGTGTCAGCCGAGACAGTTTATTTTTTGGCCGTTTTATCGGTGTCATGGCAATTCAAACGCTGTTAATCTTAGTCACAGTGCTAAGCACTTTGGCACTGGCGCTTTATCGCGACATAAACTTACTATCGGTCGCCTTAAATAGCGCAAGCGCCATTGCGCTTAATTTAGTTTTAATTTTACTGCCTTTTACCGCGCTGATGGCCGCCTTATCGGCTAGCGTAAAATCGGCAAGACAAGCGAGCGTTTGGGCTATTTTAATCTGGAGTTTTCTAGCAGGTATCATTAGTGGTTTATCTTATTACTTACCGGCGCTGGCTAATTTAAAAATTCTAATTCCCGGCTATCAAATGACTGAATTATCTCAATTAGCAGAATGGCAGACCTTAGAACTGGCCTATATCCCCTTACTGCAATCCCTAGTTTTTCTAGGCATCGGACGCTGGATCATGTTGAGACAAAGCTTATGAGCCATAGCCCAATGATACACTGCCACAATCTTAGCCATTCCTATGCAGGCAAAGCCGCACTTAATAAAGTGAATTTTGCACTAGCCACAGGCGAACCCATAGGCCTAGTCGGCCCTAATGGCGCGGGCAAAACCACGCTACTTAGTATACTATCTGGTTTTTTACACCCCACTTCGGGCGCAGTCACATTATTTGGCCAACAGCCAAGCGCATCAGCCTTAAACGGCAAAGTCTCTGCCCTACCCCAAGATGCCAGATTAGATCCTAGCTTTAGCATTGGTGATCAACTCAGCTTTTATGGCCGCTTACAAGGCTTAAGCGCACAACAAGCTCAGCATGAAACTATCCGCGTCTTAGATGCCGTCGCACTAAAAGATTCGCTCAAAGAAAAACCGGATACGCTTAGTCATGGTATGGCTAAACGCGTAGCCATTGCCCAAGCTCTGATTGGCAGCCCAGAGCTGATACTTTTAGATGAACCCACTGCCGGCTTAGACCCAGTCAACACGCGCAATATTCGTGCGATTATTGCTGACTTATCCCCAGCAACCACCTTTATTATCAGCTCACATGATCTCGCCGAACTCGGCCGTCTGTGCCAGCAAATATTATTACTGGAAAATGGCAATATGAGTAGCATGCAGCTCAATACTTCAGAGCAAGACAGTGCCACGCGATTTATAACTCTGTTGCTGGAGTCCTGTCCAGCCACAGAAGTAATCAGCAAATTAAAGCAACTAGCCGGCGTGCTACTGGTATCCAATCCACAAAAAAATGAATTTATTATCGAATATAATCCGGCCATCGAAGCTAAAATTGATATAAAAATTCTTACTTGCTTAGTAGATAACAACTGGCACTACCGGCAGCTTAGCCAAGGCAAGAGCTTAGAAGAGACCTTGTTTTTTGAAAAATAACCAAGCTGCCCCACCAATAAAGATTCTCGACTATTATGTATGTATATCGGGTACTTAAAAGGCGCGACGCAATCGACACTAGCAGTGTAAATAGATTCAGAGCTAATTTAAAAAGCTTTGTAGAACAAGTTATTAGCCAGCACACGCCGATAAAAGTAACACGCAGAAATGGAGCAGATTTTATGGTTGTCAGTGCAGACCGCTGGGAGCGCGAATAACAAACATTATACCTCTTACAAAACAACAACTTAATGCAACAGATTGCCGCATCCAGTAACTCCCAGACAAATAATGCAAGTTACCAACGCAACAGGCAAATCTGATCTACTGACTTATTACTTCAACGGATCAAGCGTCACACTATCTGTAGCATTAATTCGAAACCAGCCGGTTAAACTATAACGCGAACACTTCGCGGGCAAAACCTCATGCGGAAACTGCTCACTTAAAAAAAGCACCATTTTGCCAAAAGTAGGTAACACTGTTTGCACAACAGCATCACTATCGGGCGCATAGATAATCAATTCTCCACCATCAGCAGATTGCCAAGCAGGATTCAAATACAATATGCTCGATAAGCGGCGATTAGAGTTGCCTTTAAAGGAATCCAGATGTTTTTTATAAAACGCCCCCTTAGAGTAATGTGCATAATGGCATTCATAATCAAACAAACCCAGAAATAGCTCACGATTAACCCGCAAACGCAATTGCTCCATCCACTCAAGATAAGTAACAACCGGCTCATAACTCGCATCTAACCAACGAATCCGGTCACGGCGCACAAACTGATTGACCCTTTGAGCTTGCTCACGCCCTATCCCCGCTGGCCGAAATTGCTCACTGTCGGTAGTCTTAAGATCAATAAATAAACTTTGCAATTGCGGCAAAGTAAATACTTCATCAAGAACGATATAACCGGTAGTACGCAATGCTTTGATAATGCGGGTAAACACATCACGATCAATAGGCCCTTGTGTTAAAAATGATACAGTCAAATAAGTAAACTCAAAAAGTAATCGGTGTTCATTTATAACGCAAAAGCAAAGACAAGCGGTAACTATTTATCCGCACAGACCAATGCAGAACTGGCGCAAAAAATAGCAAGTAACAGGAGCCGAAGAGATATTCTTAGCTTAGCTTTTTTTATGTATTGAAATAAAGTGCAAAATGTAAGGTATATCTGAGCAAATAACCAAATGATTACTTACTCAGCGGGCTGGTTACTCCAAAGCTGCATCAACTGAGCCGCGGCAATGGCTAACACACAATAAGTAGCAAAAAAATAAAAACCAGGCTCGAATCTAGCGCTCATTTGTATCGCATTGATCTCTTGAGCATTGGCATTTACAGTAAAAAAGGACACCAAGATAGCCATAAAAAAGACATCTGACATAGACCATTTACTCAACACACTACTGATCGTTAACACATCATTTCTGGTTTTTCCAGCCGCTAAAAATAAGCCGATCAAGTTAAGCAGAATTTTAATCAAGGGAATAATAATGCCAAATAAACCAATCAATAAGCCAATGACAACATAATCATGAGTAACTAAATCAGACATCGCTGCCCATAAACTACGTGTCGATTCAAAAGCACTGATAGAGCCGTCAAAATGAACATCGCGAATGACCGAGCGCACTATATTTTGCATAATGTCATTACCTTGCTGTGTCGGTGGCAAAAGCTCTTGCGCGGCAATAGCAAATAATTCTTGTTTATTGATCTCCGCCTTAATGGTCATAAAAGGCTGAATAATACCCGGAATTAAACAGCCAATAGACAGAATAAACAGCAATGCGGGGAAGTATTTTTTCATAAGTTAGTTGGTAGTGGGTTAAATCTGTAATCATGTGTAAATATTGAGTCCAAATTCG
>JACUUF010000098.1 GCA_014859465.1 Methyloprofundus sp. | reverse complement strand
CTATCGCCACCACTTAGTTCGCTGTTAGTTTCGGTGTTTCCACTGTGAACTGACGATCCAGTTTATTCGGTCAGATCGCATCCTTATGACGGCTGTAACTTTAAGCTGCTTTGGCTAACGCATTTTTAATCCCAGCTCAACTGTTACTCGCCTTACTTTATAACGGCCTTTTTTAATATTTCGCGCTCCATACGCAATGGCTTATTTTCTTTACGTAAGTGAAGCAATTGATCCTGTGCATTCAGGTTTAAAGTAGAACTATTTTGAACCGTTGTCTCTTCAAGGCCTTTCCCAGCTTTTGCTCAGCGTATAATTGTGCTTGATCCCTTCCCGCCTAGTAAATTAGAAGTGCAGAAGCGGCTACCTGAATTACATGCAGTGAAAAATAGTTTGTTTGATCTATTGAAAATTCTAACACAGCAAATTCAATAATAAAGACCGATGAATTTATTCTGTTGGAAATAGCGATTAAGCCTTGTTGACGATGGGTAAAAAATAGCGGCACCTTGAGAGGGCTAGAGTTGCTGGTTGCTTTTTTTGAGATATTTCATTGGATATCAATTGCTAAAGTGGTGTCCCCACCTGGACTCGAACCAGGAGCTATCCCTTAGGAGGGGATTGCATTATCCAGTTATGCAATGGGGACGTTGTTTTAGCTGGCTATTATAGCAAATAAATGCGCGGTGGTGATTTGAATTTTACTCTTTTAATATAAAATTGTGGCAGAGGGCTTTGGTCGCGATTTGTATGCAACCGCGACTAAAAAGCGCCTCTCACACTATAAATACCTTTAAAGCGTGATTTTTTTATATTTAAGACGTGTTGGATTGTCGGCGTCTGTGCCTAGGCGTTTATGGCGATCTTTTTCGTAATCTTCATAATTACCTTCAAACCAGACCACGTTACTATCCCCTTCAAAGGCAAGCATATGCGTGGCGATTCTATCTAAAAACCAGCGATCATGGGAGATAACTACAGCGCAACCAGGGAAAGTTAATAAGGCTTCCTCTAAGGCGCGTAGGGTTTCAACGTCTAAATCGTTGGTTGGCTCATCAAGTAATAAAACATTACCGCCGCTACGTAACAGCTTAGCTAAATGTACGCGGTTACGCTCGCCACCCGATAAATCGCCGATGCGTTTTTGTTGGTCGCCGCCTTTGAAGTTGAAACGGCCACAATAAGAGCGTGAGGGGGTTTCATAAGTGCCAACAGTGATTAAATCTAAACCATCGGAAATTTCTTCCCAAACGGTTTTATTGTCGTCTAACTCATCACGCGATTGATCAACATGAGAGAGTTTAACTGTTGAACCGAATGTGATCTCGCCTGAGTCCGGCTTTTCTATGTCGGACATCATGCGGAATAGCGTGGTTTTACCTGCACCATTAGGGCCAATAATGCCGACTATGCCGCCGGGTGGTAGTTTAAAGCTGAGGTCATTGATTAATAAGCGATCGCCGAAACCTTTGCTGAGGTGTTCTACATCAATCACCACATCGCCTAAGCGTGGACCAGGTGGAATAAAAATTTCCTGAGTTTCGTTACGTTTTTGCGCTTCTTGTGACGACATTTCATCAAAACGGGCTAAACGGGCTTTGCTCTTAGCATGACGGCCTTTGGCGTTGGAGCGTACCCATTCTAACTCCGCTTTCATGGCTTTTTGGCGTGAGGTTTCTTGTTTTTCTTCTTGGGCTAAACGGTTTTGTTTTTGCTCTAACCAAGAGGAATAATTACCTTCCCAAGGAATGCCTTGGCCACGGTCTAACTCTAAAATCCAGCCAGCGACATTGTCCAAGAAATATCTGTCATGAGTAACGGCAACAACGGTTCCTGGGTAGCTATGTAAGAAACGCTCTAACCAGGCAACTGATTCTGCATCTAAATGGTTGGTTGGCTCATCTAATAACAGCATGTCCGGATTGGAGAGCAATAAACGACATAAAGCCACGCGGCGTTTTTCACCACCCGAAAGTTTTGTGACGTCTGCATCCCAAGGTGGAAGGCGTAAGGCATCGGCGGCTACTTCCAATTGGCGCTCTAATTCCCAAGCATTGGCAGCTTCAATTTTTTCTTGTAACTCGGCTTGCTCAGTTAATAGCGCATCAAAATCTGCATCAGGGTCAGCAAAGGCATCATTGATGGCATTGTAGCGATTTAAGACTTGTTGGATTTCACCTAAGCCTTCTTCTACATTGCCGCGTACATCTTTGTCAGGATTTAAATTCGGCTCTTGCGATAAATAGCCGATGTTAATGCCTTTCATCGGAATCGCTTCGCCTTCAATGTCTTTATCAACACCCGCCATAATACGTAGCAGGGTTGATTTACCCGAGCCATTGAGACCTAAAACGCCGATTTTTGCGCCCGGGAAAAAAGATAAGGAAATATCTTTTAAGATGAATTTTTTGGGTGGGACAATTTTGCCCACCCGATTCATTGAGAAAATATATTGTGCCATGGTGGTGTTATGTATTCCTGTAAAAAAAGGTTGGACTATTATAGCGTTGTTTAAGGGAGTTTTGCAGGTTGAGTAAAGACGTAGTCAGTAGCTTTGGCAGCTTGATGGCAATCAAAACAAGCCTGGGCAGCCGAACTATCTTTGCCGTGTGGTGTTAGCTCTAAACCTGTCCAACGCGCAAAGCCCCAGCCACCAGTTGTTGCGTACTTCTTTGTGTCACGCACCATAATTTCCGCATGAACAAAATCACCAGGTACTGTGGCTGCTTGCCATGTGGGTAACGTTTCATTTTTCCAGACAAGCTTGGCTAAAATAGCACCATTAGGCCATGCTATTTTTTTAGTTTCTGCACGCGCTGCTTTAACTGCGAGGGCATTACCTAAAATAACGCGCTGGGTGTTGTTATCATTGCGAATAGAGGTACTGATAACACGCCAGTTTGTTAGGTGTTTAGGGTATTCAATATCGTTAGCGGGTGCGATTACTTTTTCTGCATAACTTAGTTGTGGTAAGCAGATTAAAGCGGATAAGAAGAGTAGGTGAGATGGTTTTTTCATAAGAAGTCTCGCATTAGATTAAGAGGGATAGTTTAAAACAGTTGTTTGCTGGCAGCTAAAATATTAAGCAGTACGCAG
This sequence comes from Methyloprofundus sp., assembly GCA_014859465.1. Lineage (GTDB taxonomy): Bacteria > Pseudomonadota > Gammaproteobacteria > Methylococcales > Methylomonadaceae > Methyloprofundus. The sequence goes on along the minus strand of JACUUF010000098.1, from coordinate 9,608 downwards.
GCTGTTTGCGCAAAGTCGTGACCAAAAGCGACCACACCGTCGTGGTGGCCTAGCATGGTAAATAGGGCTTGCTGCTTAAGTTGTTCTGATTGGATTAGTCGGCCGACAGTTTCGGCCATTGCGGGTGTGCCATAGGCAATATTAGCGGGAGTATGGGGTAGCTGTAAGGCTTGAGTTGCCTGCCATATTTCAGGGCTGTGTACATGAATAACACAGTTAATGGTTGTGCTTTGGGCGTATAGGCTGGCATGTGTCAAGGCTTCTGATGATGGCTGACAAGGGCCTGAGGAATCTACTTGATTGTGCGCTAAGTCAACTTTTTCTATTAGGCAGTAATGTTGTGCTAGTAACTTGCTTATACCACCTGTCTGCGTGCCGCTAATGATAAATTGTTCACCAATAAAGCGCTGACTGATATTGCCGTAACCATAACCCATATAACGTGCTGGGTTTTGGCCTATTAACTCTAATTTATATAATAGGCCGCGCCAACTATTCATCGCAGCTAAAGACCAGTCTGGGTTTGCTGCTGTTTGCCTATGGTTTAGGTGGTATTTGATAACACCTTCAGTTTCTTGCATAAGCTTGTATAAATGATTAGGTGAAAATGTTGTTATAAATTAACTGAGCTAATAAAAAAATCAGCTTGGAGTGCTAATTTATTGTAAAATTAACGATTTTCTGATGGTTATGCCACATTTTTTAGATTCTAGCAAAATAAGTTACTATGCGATGTCCTTTCTGTACTGCCCAAGATACTAGAGTTATTGACTCTCGCTTAGCTAATGAGGGTGACCAAGTGCGGCGTAGGCGTGAATGCGTCGCTTGTAAGGAACGCTTTACCACTTATGAGGTTACCGAGTTTAATTTACCTAGAGTGATTAAACGTGATGGTTTGCGTGAGCCTTTTAATGAGCATAAATTACGTGCCGGTATTTTAAGGGCATTAGAAAAGCGCCCAGTCACTAGCGACCAGATTGAAGCCGCTGTTACTCGGATTAAAAAAGAATTAAATGCCAAAGGTGATCGCGAAGTTGCGGCACTAGAAATTGGCGAGCAAGTGATGAAAGAATTAATTGGTTTAGATCATGTAGCATTTGTGCGCTTTGCCTCGGTGTATCGGAGCTTTCAGGATATTAGTGAATTTACCGATATGATTGCTGATTTACAGAAGAAATAATGAGCGACTTGCAAGCAGAACAAGATACATTTTTTATGGCGCGTGCGCTGTATTTGGCAAAAAAAGGCCGCTATACCACCAAGCCAAATCCGCGTGTTGGCTGTGTGATCGTTAAAGATAATGAGATTATTGCAGAAGGTTGGCATGTGCGCGCAGGACAAGCTCATGCTGAAGTTGAAGCCTTAAAGCATACCCGAGAGGCGCAAGCTGCTACCGCCTATGTGACTTTGGAGCCTTGTAGTCATTACGGGCGCACGCCCCCTTGTGCAGAGGCTTTAATTAAAGCCGGTGTGCTGCGGGTGGTGATTGCTATGCAAGATCCTAATCCTTTAGTAGCAGGTAAGGGCGTTGCTTTATTGGAGCGCGCGGGTATTAGTGTTGTCTGTGGCGTATTAGAGTCTGAAGCGCAGGCGCTGAATATTGGTTTTATTACCCGTATGAGCACGGCTAAACCTTATGTTATCAGTAAGATGGCCATGAGTTTAGATGGGCGTACGGCGATGGCTTCGGGGGAAAGCCAATGGATTACTGGGCCGCAAGCAAGACAAGATGTGCAAAAGCTGCGTGCAGCGAGTTGTTGTGTGTTAACTGGCGTAGCGACTGTTTTAGCTGATGATCCAAGTCTGAATGTGCGCTTGGACGGAGTGGCTGTAGAGCAGCCTTTACGGGTAATTTTGGATTCTCAATTACGTACACCGACACACGCGAAAATATTGGCTTTAGCCGGTCGTACATTGATTTTAACTGGTTCTGATGAGCAGCATAAAATTGAGGCGCTAACTCAGGCGGGAGCAGAAGTTTATGCCATCAAGGCTGATATACAAGGACGAGTTGATTTAAATGCGGTTTTATTGTTTTTGGCTGAGCAGCAGGTGAATCAGGTTTTAGTTGAGGCGGGCAGTGTCTTAAATGGCGCTTTACTGGAGCAGAACTTGATTGATGAATGCATTGTTTATATGGCTTCTTGTATTCTTGGTTCTAGTGGTCGCGGTTTGTTTGATATGCCACAGATTACGCGTATGGCAGATAAGAAAAACTTAGCGTTAGTCGATGTGCGTAAAGTAGGTGTAGATTTAAAACTTCAATACAAGGTACAAAAATAAGATGTTTACAGGCATTATTTTAGCGGTGGGTAAAATAACCCAGATTGAACAAAAAGCGGGCGACGTACGTTTATCGATTGATACCGGCAAGTTATCCTTATCGGATGCTGCCTTAGGTGACAGTATTGCCGTTAATGGTGTGTGTTTAACGGCGGTTGAATTAAGCCCTCGGGGCTTTGTTGCTGACGTATCTAATGAAACTTTATCACGCACTAATTTAAAGCTGGCAGCAAGCGGTACACCGGTTAATTTAGAGCTGGCCTTAACGCCACAAACGCGTTTAGGTGGGCATATCGTCAGTGGTCATGTTGATGGTTTGGCAGTTTTATTAGAAAGAAAAGCGGATGGCCGTTCCATTCGATTTAAATTTAAAGTGCCTAATGAATTAGCAAAATATATCGCCGAGAAAGGCTCTATTTGTATTAATGGTATTAGTTTAACTGTGAATAGCGTTGATGGCGCGATGTTTAGCGTTAATATTGTGCCGCATACATTAAAAGAGACGACGTTGGGCAATCTTGAAATCAATGATAAGGTGAATATAGAAGTCGATTTACTAGCGCGTTACATGGAACGTTTAATGAAAGGCGAGGCTGCGGCAACTTGTGCTGCGGGTGTGACAACAGAATTATTAAGAGAAAGTGGGTTTATTTAATAAATATGAATACAACTGAGGAAATTATTGAAGATATACGCCAGGGAAAAATGGTCATCATTATGGATGATGAAGACCGCGAAAATGAAGGCGATCTCATTATGGCGGCTGAACTTGTTCGCGCAGCCGATATTAATTTTATGGCGCGTTATGGCCGTGGTTTAATTTGTTTAACGTTAACTAGTGAGCGTTGCCAGCAATTACGTTTACCTTTAATGGTCAATGATAATAATGCCGCTTTTGCGACGAATTTCACGGTGTCTATAGAGGCCGCTGAAGGTGTTACTACCGGTATATCCGCAGCCGATCGCGCAAAAACCATATTAAGTGCCGTTGCCAAAGAGGCCAAAGCCGAAGATGTCGTGCAGCCGGGACATGTTTTTCCTCTGCGGGCGCGTGATGGTGGGGTATTGAATCGTGCTGGGCATACTGAGGCGGGCTGTGATTTAGCGCGTTTAGCAGGTTTAGAACCGGCGTCTGTGATCGTTGAAATTTTAAATGAAGACGGCTCGATGGCTAGACGGCCTGATCTGGAAATTTTTGCTAAAGAGCATGAACTTAAGATTGGTACCATCGCGGATTTGATTCAATACCGCACTAAAAATGAAGCCACGCTAGAGCGTATCAGTGAATGTGTATTACCCACTGAATTTGGTGACTTTCGTTTGTATGCCTATCAAGATCGTAATGATGCCAATATCCATCTGGCGATTGTTATGGGCGATGTCGCTAATGATGAACCTGTTTTAGTGCGAGTACATGCACGTAATTTAATGGATGATATTTTTTCTTCAGTCCGTAGTGATTGTCAAATGCCAGTTCGCGAGGCAATGAAGCATATTGCTGAAGCAGGGCGCGGTGTTCTGGTACTGATTCGACAAGAAGAGAATAACAAAGCATTGGCAGAACTTATTCATCAATATCAATTGCAAGATCATGGCGTGTTTAATCCTGAGGATACTAAAAAAGCGGGGGAGTGGCGCACGACAGGAACAGGCTCACAAATACTTGCAGATTTAGGGGTGCATAAATTAAAGGTTTTAGGCGCGCACAAGACCTATTTTGGCCTGTCAGGGTTTAATTTGGAGTTAGTGGAAAGTAGCGAACAGAATAAGTAATTAGCAAGTAGGGCGGACTTGAGTCTGCCCTACCTTATGGTTTTATATATTTAAGAGAGGCAACTATGTCAGCAGTAAAAACAGTAGAAGGTAACTTTTTAGCGCAAGGCGGTAAATATTGTATCGTTGCATCACGTTTCAATAGTTTTATTGTCGAGCAATTAGAAAACGGCGCTATTGATGCTTTAGTGCGTCATGGTGTCAACAAGGAAGATATTACTGTCGTTAAAGTCCCAGGTGCGTATGAGTTGCCTATGGTTGTGCAGCGTGTTGCTGCCAGTGAAAAATATGATGCAATTATTACGGTTGGTGCCGTGATTCGTGGTGCTACACCGCATTTTGACTATGTTTCAGGTGAGTGTGTTAAAGGCATTGCGCAAATTTCCCTGCAATATGATATTCCGGTTAGCTTTGGCGTATTAACCGTTGATAGCATTGAGCAAGCCATCGAGCGTGCGGGTACTAAAGCAGGTAATAATGGCGCTTCTGCGGCATTATCCGCAATTGAAATGGTCACTTTATTTAAAAATTTGGACGCTTAATGAGTTCTGCAAAAACAAAAGCTAGACAATGTGCGGTACAAGCTTTGTACCAATGGCAAATGACGGGGACAGATTTAAGCATGATTGAGCGTCAATTTGCTGAAGATCAGCGCTTAAAAAATGCGCAAAAAAGTTATTTTTCAGATTTATTTCATGGTGTTCCTAAGGATTTGGATAAAATCGATTTGGCAATGAAAGACTTTGTTGATCGTGAAGTGAACGATATAGATCCTGTTGAGCGCGCTATTTTAAGAATCGGCGTGTATGAGTTAATACACAAGCTGGAAACACCTTATCGAGTGATTATCAATGAAGGTGTGGAATTAGCGAAATATTTTGGTGCTGATGGTAGTCATCGCTATGTCAATGGTGTTTTAGATAAAGTCGCACAAATCCAGCGTAAGTTAGAAATTGAAGCAAAGCTAAAGAAAAGCCAAGGTAAATAAGCTGTGCTATGTTTAGTTGTTAATACTTGTGCCAAGACTCTCTCCCTGGGAATACAGGTAGCAAGAGATTCGCGCTGAGCTTAAAAGTAAGCAGAGCTTAAAATCATAGCTTCACTGTTGTAGAATCGGCTTCTAGCTGCGAAAAATCATACGCCATTTTTTCGCGACTAGAAACCAATCCTATGAAAAACGTTGCTTGGTTTGTTATAAGCTGGATTGGGCTAGCGCCCGTATTGCGCAAGCTTTATCCCGGCTGCTGTGGTTTATGGCAAAGCTAAGCTTGAAAAAGAGAGCAAATGAAAAATAAAGTTAAGTTTGGTACTAGCGGTATTCGTGGTTTAGTTAGTGATATGACAGATAAAGTCTGTTATGCCTATACCTTGTCATTTTTGCACTACTTACAGTCGGTTAATGCTATTCATGTCGGACAGGCTGTGGGTGTTGGTGGCGATTTACGCAATAGCACACCACGAATTATGAATGCGGTTGCCGCAGCCGTGGTTGATGCGGGTTATACCGTGGTGAATTGCGGTCTTTTACCTACACCTGCTATAGCGCTATATGGTATTACCCATAAGATTACAACAGTAATGGTCACCGGCAGTCATATCCCTGAAGATCGTAATGGTATTAAATTTAACAAGCCCGATGGCGAAGTTCTAAAGGACGATGAGCAAGGTATTTTGGCTCAGAATCCGGTGCTCAATGATGCTTTATTTGATGATCAAGAAAACTTGTTGGCGAGTGATTATTTGCCTGCCGTTGATGAGATGGCCGAGCAACAATATACCGCGCGCTATTTGGACTTTTTCCCTGACAATAGCTTGGCAGGTTTCAAATTAGGCGTTTATCAGCATTCTTCGGTCGCACGTGATCTCTTGCCCAAGATTTTGTTGGCATTAGGTGCGCAAGTCATCACTTTAGGTCGTTCTGAGCATTTTATTTCCGTTGATACTGAAGCTATTCGTCCCGAAGATGTTATCTTAGCGAAACAGTGGGCTGCTGAGTTTGACCTTGATGGTATTATTTCGACCGATGGCGATGCCGATAGACCCTTAGTGAGCGATGAGAAGGGCGACTGGTTACGCGGTGATGTTGCTGGTATTTTGGTGGCGCGTTTTTTACAAGCAGAGGCAGTAGTCACGCCCGTTAGCAGTAATAGTGCTGTAGAAAAATGCGCTCAATTTGCACAGATAGTACGGACTAAAATTGGCTCGCCCTTTGTTATTTCAGCTATGCAAGCGATAACAGATCAAGCGAGTGTCGTTGGTTATGAGGCGAATGGCGGTTTTCTACAAAATACCCCGATTCAATTAAATAACAAAACACTCGCCGCGCTGCCCACCCGCGATGCCGTTATTGTGCCGCTATGTTTGTTATTACAAGCGCAACAACTCAGGTGTTCAATGTCAGCATTATTAAATACCTTACCGCCACGGTTTACTTGTAGTGATCGGATTAAAGATTTTCCCACTGAATTAAGTCAGGCTATTTTAGCGCAAATGCAAACTGGGGAGCTTGCACATGATGCTGGCGTATTGGCGCAATTGTTTGCCGGTAAAATAGAGCGGGCTGTTGCTTTTGATTATACCGATGGCGTACGTATCACTTTGGCTAATGATGAACTTGTCCACTTGCGTGGTTCAGGCAATGCGCCTGAATTGCGCTGTTATACCGAGGCTGATAGCTATCATCGTGCAAAGGCCTTAAATCAGCTATGTATACAACAAATGGATGCGTGGAAGCTTTAATTTATAGATTTTTTATACCGTTTTAATTCAACTTAGAGTGATCATCAGTGAATAGAAAGATAACGCCACCTAAAAATTACTTTGCCTTTTTTTCTGCATTGCCGTGGCGCAAAATTATGCTCGCCGGGCTTATAGTACTTGCGCTAGCTGGGCTTGTATTGTTGATTCAAGCGGCAGGTAATGGTGGTGAAAACTTAGAGCTTGCTGATATTTTTGCTGCGTTTGCTTTAATTATTATTCCTTGTGCTAGTTTATTTCTTGTCCTTATGGCACTGGAAAAATATATCGGCATTTCTTGGTTACGAGGTGTTGAATTCGTTGGTAAATATACTTTAATCGGCCTAGATTTGGCTTATGTGACGATTCAAAGGTGGCGCGGCATAGAAGTTAAAAAGCCTAACCGCCGTGTCGATAGGCCAAGTAATGTTATTAAAAAACCAAGCGTAAATTGGAAAGAGCGGTTTTCTCGTATCAGGCCTGCAATAAAAAATGCCACTAAGGAAATAGTTGAGCCTGTTTTTTCTGAAACTATGCCAAAAGAAACTTTAAATAATGAAACTGTGTTCAATTTTCAACCGATTCATTCGGAGAATACTTTGGCGGAAGAGCAGCAAAGCCCTGTAGCAATGGATTTTGTTGTGCCGACTACACATGAAAATCGAGCTGCCAAACTAGAAGACTTTGAGCCGTTAATAAGCAATGAATATTCTGTAGATAGCTCGCTTGTAGCTAACAATTTTGATCCTGACGTGGAAATTTCTACTGAAGAGCTGGCAGGAGCAGCAGCTAATTTGCATGATGCTTCTGACGTGATAGATTTTGATCGTGATTTGCAAGCGTTTTTTCAGGATAAACACGATTGGGCTGATGATGCGGGAGCAGTTGCGCCGTTTGTTAATGTACCTACCGTTGATTCTGACGAGTTACTTGATACTGCAGAGATTGAAGATGTACATGAAGTTGACGTTACAGACGATAAGATTCACCGAAAAGAGGATATTTCTTTAGCTGAGAATATGAGCCATGATAATAAGCCAGAATTTTCCCCTTCAATAGCTGAAATTATGGCAAGTATGTCGACTTTTCCCTCTATTAATGCAGCAGAACAAACGTCAGCCGAAGAAGCTGAGACAGGTAAGCCAGTAGAAAATGAAAAAAATGCAGCTCTTAAACCAAAGCTATCTATTGCCGAGATTATGGCTTCCGCGACGCGCCTTGCAGCACAGAGCATCGAAGATAAAAACGCTCTAGCTCAACAAGAAGCCGCACGCTTAATTGCAGGATTGACTAATAATTTCGCCAAGCCAGTAAGTCATTTTAATAAACCAAAATATGTTTTACCTGCCATTGAATTATTAGATGAGCATCAGCAATCTATTCATTCTTATACAGAAGATGAGTTAGATGAAATGTCACGCTCAGTGGAGCGCGTATTGCTGGATTATAAAATCTCCGTAGAAGTCGTCGGAGCGTATCCTGGGCCTATTATTACCCGTTTTGAATTATCTTTAGCGCCAGGAATTAAGGTCAGCCGGGTTACCGGATTAGCGAAAGATTTAGCGCGCGCCATGTTGGTAACCAGTGTCCGGGTGGTAGAAATTATTGAGGGTACACCTTTTATTGGACTAGAAATCCCTAATCAAGAGCGTGAGTTGGTTTCTTTTCGTGAGATTTTAGTTTCAGAGGCATTTCAACAAGCTAAATCCCCGTTGACTCTAGCTCTAGGTAAAGATGTTTCGGGCGATACAGTGGTCGCTGATTTGGCAAAAATGCCGCATTTATTAGTCGCAGGAACAACGGGGTCAGGTAAATCAGTGGCGATTAATACCATGATTTTAAGCATGTTATTTAAGGCGACGCCTGAGCAAGTGCGCATGATTATGGTCGATCCTAAAATGTTGGAATTGTCTATTTATGAGGGTATTCCGCATTTATTAACGCCGGTAGTGACTGATATGAAAGAAGCGCAAAATGCTTTGCGCTGGGCTGTGGCAGAAATGGAGCGCCGATATAAGTTAATGGCGAAAGTGGGCGTTAGAAATTTAGCAGGATTTAATCAAAAGATTGAAGAGGCTACTGCAAAGGGTGAAACGATTCGTGACCCTTTATATCAATTAGTCGCTCCTTTAGAAGAGGGACAAACCTTCCCAGTATTATCAACCTTGCCCAGCATCGTCATTATTATTGACGAGTTAGCTGATATGATGATGGTCGTTGGCAAGAAAGTTGAAGAATTAATTGCTCGTTTGGCACAGAAAGCTCGTGCAGCCGGGATACATTTGATTTTGGCGACCCAGCGTCCTTCTGTTGATGTCTTGACCGGCTTAATTAAAGCCAATGTGCCAACGCGTATTTCTTTTCAGGTTTCATCGCGCATAGATTCGCGTACTATTTTAGATCAAGGTGGTGCGGAAGCGCTGTTAGGTAATGGGGATATGCTTTATTTACCTTCAGGAACCAGTGTTCCTACTCGTTCTCATGGCGCTTTTGTGGATGATCATGAGGTACATGCTGTGGTTGATTTCTTAAAGTCTTTGGGTGGTGCAAATTATTTAGATGAAATCACTCAAGATGAGCCGGTAGAATCGACGAGCAATAATGAAACGCCTGAGGATGAAGTCGATGCTTTATATGATGAGGCTGTCAGTTTCGTTATGGATTCAGGTAAGGCTTCTATTTCTAGTGTACAACGACGCTTTAAGGTGGGTTATAATCGCGCGGCTAGAATGATTGACCAAATGGAAGAGGAAAATATTATCAGTGAACCAGAAGGTAATGGTAGTCGACGTGTACTAAATAGAGATTAATTTCCT
>JACUUF010000097.1 GCA_014859465.1 Methyloprofundus sp. | reverse complement strand
ATTTACGGGAGGGGCGGCCTAGGGGCTAGGCCTTATCCGTAAGGGCCTGCCCCACAAATGTGGGCAGATAAGGGCTACCGGCACCCGCCGCCAAAGGCGATCGGGTTGGATGATAAATATCTTTTTCAACATTCTAGACCTTTGGCACAGCACTTAAAAAAACTGATGAAAGAATTATAATGTAATTGATGCGGAAATCGGCAGCTTGGTTAAACTTTAAGAACTGGTTGAATGATTGAGCAGCCATTCCAGTAGCCGTACCAGTTATTATTGATTCCGATAATAACTAAGAAAACAGGTCGTTTGGGAAGCTTTTTTTTCCATTCAGTTAAATCAACACTTGAAGGTCTTGCAATATTTTCTGGATGAGTGTGCCACTCGCCAATATAGGAAACTGCTCCACTGGATTGCTCCCAAAAAGTTACGGCTTGTTTAAAGTGATGAATGGATTTCCTTGCAAATCTATAACGACTCTGACTATCGTCAGGCTGCGGGAGCGAGATGTCGGTTATCTCTATATGCTTTCCCCTCATTGAACCAAAAAATACACCACCCGATTCCGGCAACTGAGAAGTGCTTTGCTTGTATGATTCCATGCGTAAAAGTAAATGTACTGGAAAAACCACCAAGCCATCAGGGGTTGTAAAAACTAAATCTGACAACAGGGGCATCCTTTTAGTTTTTTGACATCTCTAGAGCGAATACTTTTCACATCACGGCCAATTGGAATACTGGAAAATCTCGGCTGTGGACTTCCCTTTAAGCTAGCAATGGCTTTGTTCAACCCAAGAGCTGCGGCAGCCATAGATGCGTCTGCGGAAAACACAAAGAATGAGGAGCCCGCACAACTTCGACGAATTTTTTTTGGTACAACATCTACCTTATAAGGCACCAGTTCTTTATTTGAATGTATGCAGTGATAACAAGCTACGCAATCATCATCTATCAATGCTCTTGCTACCTGACCAGCCGCATCAATCCAAGAATGGATTAATACATTAGGTCGAGATGCCTTATCTGACTTGTGCCATTGATGGCTTAGTAAAGTTGAAAAGGCTCTGTTCCCAGTAGCATCAATTAGCAAATCAAATGAACCTAAAGAGTTTATCTTTTTATAATCGAATTCTTTAAACGCCCTGAGGTTTGCATGAGAGTAATGGTAGTCCGATTGGATAAAATGACAAATAGCTTCTGACTTTTGTTGAAAAAGATATTTTGTTCCTAGAATATGCCGACCAATATTTCCACTAGAAAATACGTCTGCATCATAAATGCTCAAGGAACCGTCGCCAAACCCGGCACCATTTTGAACTAATAAATGGGCGAGATAGCCGCCTATGGTTCCTGCACCGATCAAAGCAATTTTTCTATCAGTTAAATTGGCTTCAGCGTTACGTTTTAAAATGAAATCTGAGCTAGTGTCTTCTACAAAAATTCTGTCGAAGGTATCAAAAGACTTTTTTGATTTGAATAAAGTTTCTAGTATAGAATTTCGAGAATTTCGCCTAATACTTTCATCTATTGCCATTGAACGAATTTTTGACTTCTTCAGTTTTATACCGATAAGGTGATCTCCCGAGAAACGGAAAAAGATGGTCAACCTTAGCTTTTGAAAATTTTGTCTAATCAACGATAGGAGTTTAGTGTAGGCACCTTGATCGACACTCTTATACCACGTTAAATATTCAGAAAAATTTTGTGGTGGCCAAGTTGCGCCAGGAGAAATTAAAGGCATTTTATTTGATTCGATATAAATTGCATTTTCAGGACCTGAAATACTACTTGGATCAACAAACTCTGATAGCTCAGAAAACCAAGTCGATTTTGCCTGCAAATCATTCTTCGGAAGATAAACTTCAAATTTGCGAACATTTACCCTATCAGGCAGTTGATCTCTTTCATAGGCGTAAATATGTCCAGCTTGCTCTCTTGTTGCCAGAAGTCCTAAAGTTTTGCTCGACATCCAATAAGCACTAAACTCATAAGCGTGTTCTTCTGCATGTTGTGTTTCGGTTCGATCAATAGTTTCTCTAAAGGTCTTTTGAACTTGTTCGATAATTTGAATAGTAGCTGTCTTTAAATTAAAAGGGTTTAAGAAAACTCCTTCAATATCTAAGTAACAAAGCCTGTTATTGGCTTCAAAATGAGGCATTCTTTCGGGAATATTCTCCGGCAAGCTATTTATAAAGACTTGAGGCAGTTTTAAGTAATCATTTTGAATCTCGTCAAAGCGTATTTCATGGACGAACAGGTTTCCCTGGTATTCATATTCACCTCTATAGCGATGCATCTTAAGTTCAGTATCAAAACAAAGATAAATATATTTATAAACTTGTAATACTGATTGAATTTCTTGAGAAATCATCCTGAAACTAAGTTTTTCTCCATATCTTTAGAGGGATGATTCAGTTTTAGCGCTTCTTCAGCTCTAACCTGATCGGCAGCAACATTACTGTTGATTGAGATTAACCCAGGGATGTTAGGGACTCGATTGCCAAATGCTTGAATCAACTTATTTACTGCATCCTGTTCATTGTGCGCGTTCTGTAAAGCGCTGGAGATACAAAAACTAAGATTCAAAGCATCATCTTTTAACTTTAATTTATCTTTTTCTGTATTGCGTGGTTTTGGATAAAGTGGTTCGCCATTAACGGGAAGAATTACCTCATCTAGCTGACTATGAAGATTTCCCACTACTTTCAAAAGTGCTTCGGATAAATTATCAAAAGGAGCATCTTGCTTAAATGTATCGACGGCACAAGCCATAAGAGCAATAGATGAAATTGGCCCATCATCCCAATGATGATCGCGCCAAGCTTTCAGAAAGCGACTAATTATTTTCAGGTGTTGTCCATGCGTTTGGACTTCGCTCATAAACCACTCTTTAACCTCTTTAGGATCTGATTGTTTCCAATGCTCTTCGTTTCGCACTGCCAAATAAACCTCATCAGATTTTAATACTATTGGTGGCTTTGCTGAATCAAATTTTTCGGAGAGAGCGGCCGTTTCAAGAGTTATAAACTTTTCTTCAGGTATTGCGTAAAGAGGAATATCAATGTGCACCAAGTCGTCAACATTTATCCTAGAACAAGTGTCTTTAGTACAGTCGTGTGACCATCCCTGTTGTGAGCACAATTTACGAAGCGCACTGTCTACTATGTTGAAAAAGGAATCTTTTGCAACTACCGGCTGACCTTGAAAAACTTTTATTGGTAAGTAAACACCATCGTCTATATCTATTTGTTGTGGCGGGGTTTTGGCCGGCATATTTAATGTCCCATAACTCATCGAGCCCTGAACCCAAAATCTCGGTGTTAAGGTCTTTAACACTTGAATTGTGATTTCTTTCTCATCGCTTTTTTGAGAAAAATCAATCTCAGTAATCATGGATAAGGTTGCATAGTTTTTGCTTTCAATAGCTACTTTCACCGCTGAAAACTCTTGTTTGATCGCAGACCTTACCATTTCTTTATACTCTTCCAGTCTGTACGTATTTTCTTCAGAGACCGAAATCTCATTTAAAAAACTTATCTCTCGACCGGCCAACAACTTATCTGCATTAAACTTTAACGCCATAATTACCCCTCCCTATGATCCATTATTGTTCTATTTCCGAAATGATTGAATATCTTTTGCTTATCCAATTCAACCATCATATTAGATGCAGCATGAGTTCCGTTTGATTCAAGGATTTCCAATGCCTCAATTGAAGCCTTGTCTAAATCTATGTTTCTTACTTGCTGCTCGTTAGGCTTGGCTTCTATCTCAATAAATCTATCAGCAATGATCTGCTTACACATAAAGTTGTGCATAGCTTCGTTTGCTGACATGGTTAAAGAAATCAAATTTTTTCCTCCTCCCCATAATCCAGAATAAACCGAATTGAAAATCTTGAAACTTTTGATTTTTGTGAAGTTAATGAGGTATCCTCCATTTGCACTTAAATTCTGATCGATAGAAAATCCTGAACTCATTGTGCCAATGGATAAAACATGAATATTTTTCGCATCCACTCTCAAACAGTTCATGGCCTCATGTACTCCCATAAGAGCGGGCGAATTTGCAATTAAACCGCCATCGGCATATCTTGCTCCATTAATTTTGTGTAAAGGGAAGTACGTAGGGGCAGCACTTGTTGCTAAAGCAACATCAACTAACTTAAATCGTTGATCTATCGTGAACGTTGGTAGAAAGCTTGTTTTGAATGCTTTCGGGGAACCTGTTGTTGTATTTATTGCCGGAATGATGAGCGGAACTTTTAAGTCAGCGATAGTTGCGTCACCAAAAATAGCTTCCAGCAAAGCTCTTAATGGTGCCGGGTCATACAAAGGAGCATAAAACCTACGAACAAAGTTATGGAGAAAGCTTCTAGGAGGAAAAATTTCTGCTCCCCTAGATTTTAAGTGCTCCAGCAATTGACTAGGAGTTTGACCAAATGCCAATCCTAACGCAATAATACCTCCAATTGAGGTGCCGCAAATCATATCGAAGTGATCAAGAACGGAGTTATCATCTTTACAGTATTTCTGCTCTAATTCCTCAAGAACCTTAGCAGTAAAAACACCTTTTATTCCACCTCCATTTAACGAGAGGATTTGAAAACGATGGCTTCTATTTGGCATTTCCTCATCTAAACTTTCCATCTACACTCCAATATAGCTAAAAATTAACTGCAATCGTTAACGATCAACAAACGGATTTCCATACCCCATTCTTGCCGAAATTCTACGGTCTCTCTCAAGCTCCCATTGAGACGTAGGAAACTGTTTATCCCAGGTCTGCATTAACCGGCGTTGCTGATCCGACATACGTAAGTCGTAGTGGTCGTGCATGTAGAAGTATATACGGGCAATCATACCTTTTACCTCGTCACGAGGTTCGACTACTCGCTGTTTAAAGTTTACTTTAAAATTACAGCTTCCATGGCGGTAAGGCTCACTTGGAAGCAGGCCAAAGCGATAATTAGAGCGATCTGCATTTAGTTCACCTACTGCGGGCACTATGTTGTATATATCAGCTTCCATTTGGCGAAAAATAGGATCGTTGGCAATACAGTTTTTTCGGCCACCTTCTTGCCAGCATTGGCGTTGATGACCAAGTGAGTGAGCTGGTAGAACATGTTCCCACTCAATTCGTTTTCCTCGATTTTCTTGTGCCCTAACTTGGTAGTCGCAAGAGCCGAAGTCGATTTTGCCACCAGAGCCTCCAACCCATTGCCAATTGCATCCGCAATAGAATTCTTGGTTATTTAAATTCTGATCGTAGTACACATATTTTTTTAGTTCATATTTGGCTTGTGAGAAACTCTGTGGGGCCGCCAGTACGCTAATATTTGAGAGTAATAATGCTATGACAACGGCACTAAAATAGTGTTTAAGGTTCATAAAATTAGTGTTATCGTGTGAGTTAACTAGGTTGATTGTCGTATATATGGGTTTGAATTGCTATAGACGTGTCGCAAAAAATTAATTTTTGATGATGACACTATATTTTTAAGATGTTTCAGTGGCGTATTAAGGGAAGTATAGCTTTGATGTTAAGGCGTTACCAGGCCATCAAAGGGCTTTGTGATGTCTGCCACCGGCGGCTTATCGAGTAAAACTGGAAAATCTCTACTTTACCAGTGTTTCACTAATGGGGAAGTGGACAGTAGGATTGCACTTTTGCTTTTCGTGTAAGTTAGAACATCAAAAGTTTTTAATTAAGGATTTTCATGAAATTAACGGATCAAATTGAACAAAATAAAAGAAAAATTGCCACGGATGCTTATCCAATGTCGATAGGCGAAGTTGTAAGTCTGTACGTGGCTGGTGAAATTGATATACACCCGGAATTTCAAAGAATTTACAGATGGGATACCGCTCAAAAATCAAGTCTGATAGAGTCGATTTTATTAGGAATACCACTCCCTTCATTTTTTGTTTCACAGCGAGATGATGGAATTTGGGATTTGGTTGATGGATTGCAACGGCTGGCAACAATACTCTCTTTTATTGGGGTTTACAAAGATGAGGATGAAAAAACAGCAGAACCTTTAAAACTTGAAAAAACAAAGTATCTCAATGGGCTTAAGGATGTTGTTTGGGATAAAAAATTTGGAGAAAATGCTTTACCAATTGAAATTCAAAGAGATTTTAAACGATATAAAATTGACTTCAAAATCATAAAAAAAGAAAGTGACCATAATGCAAAATATGATTTATTCCAAAGGTTAAACACAGGTGGTACCGCATTAGAAGGCCAAGAGGTTCGCAATTGTTTATTGATAATGGTTAATAAAGATGCCTATGACTTTATCACGGAATTAGCGTGCGATCCGAATTTCATCTTATGTACGCCATTAACTGATAGGCAGGTTGATGAAAGTTATAGGAATGAGTTGGTTCTCAGGTTTTTCGTTTACTTAAATATGATCAAAAATGACGTAAATGTTGACTATGGAAATGTTGATAGCTTTCTAAGCGAGCAGATGATCACCATTTTCAATAAAGACTCAGGATTTGATTATCCAAGTTCAAAATCCATTTTCACTGAAGTTTTCCAATATCTTTCGAGTGCATACGGTGAGGATTCTTTTAGGAAAAAAGAGGAAGGTGCACATCGAGGAGCTTTCGTTTTATCTAGATTTGAATGGATTTGCTCGTATATCTTAGCTCATAAAATAATAGGATGTGATCCGTTTAAACATTTGGAAAAGGCTATTGATGAACTGTCTACTAATAGTGAATTTTTGGAATCAACAAAACGTGGGACTGGCTCGTTGTCTAGGACGAAAAAGCTCATAAAACATGCTTCAACTATCATAGTTTAGCTTATGGCAAGTTTTGAGGATAAGCTTAATAAAGAGTTGGCTATGCGAAAAAAGGAAGTTTCCGAACTATATTTATTGGTGCAAGCTGAAAAATCTGAAAACACGAAGAAATACTTGCTTAGGGCGCTGCTTTTGATGATTTATGCTCATTGGGAAGGATTTGTAAGAATCTCATCACAGAAATATCTTCAATTTATTCTAAAAGAAAAGCCCTCGTGCGAAAGTTTGGTTCCAAGCATGAAAGCTTTCTATGTACACTCTCTTTATATTGCAGGTAAGAGAGGTAGTGAGTGGGATAAGTTTTTAAATGCGTTTAATCATGAAGAACTTTTGATATTTGATGTTGATGTGAGTGACCAGTTATCAACACAGTCTAATCTCAACACGAAGGTGTTTAAGGATATAGTTTCAAAAATTGGTGTCAGTGATCTTGATATAGACCTGCTGAAAGGTGTTTTAGATGATGGACTTTTGGCTTCAAGAAATGCAATTGCGCATGGTGAGATGACGCAATTAGAATTTCAAGACGTTGAGCTTTACAAGGAAAAAATTTTAGATCTGTTGGACTTGTATGCAGATTTATTAATTGAAAATTTCAATAGTAAGTCTTACTTATGTGGTCCTAAAAATCTGTCACCATTGAAGTGAACCATGTGAGTTGGTGCCTCAGCTACCCAAACTTCAGTTTCCCAAGCAATAGATGGCAAGAATTTATTCATAGTACGCTTGTCTGGGAAAGCTGTTACGAATACTAAACCAGCAGTAGATTTTTCAAATAGCTTTGTAAGCTCTATGTATCTCTTGTTATCAACAGGCCCATGAGATGTTACAGATTCAATTAAAAATAACCAGTTTCTTTCCTGCCAATACAAAACAACATCCGGTAGCTTCCCTTTTTTATCCAACGTTACCCCAAGAGACTTGAGACGATCTTCGTCATAAAAGTCTTGCTTAGCTCCAGTGTCCCCGAGATATATGATTTCTGATCCAGGGGCAAATCTTGGGCCAAATTCTGTGACGATATCACTTATGAGTTGGCTATGATCGCCAGCAGAAAGCTTGATAATATTCCCT
Source organism: Methyloprofundus sp. (assembly GCA_014859465.1). GTDB lineage: Bacteria > Pseudomonadota > Gammaproteobacteria > Methylococcales > Methylomonadaceae > Methyloprofundus. The sequence goes on along the minus strand of JACUUF010000097.1, from coordinate 5,047 downwards.
TCAGATAGAACTAGAGGAATCATTAACATTTCGCGTTCTTTTGCGTATTGTGCAACAAGACTATCACGTGTATTTAAATATTGATCTAGGCTAGATTTCCAGCTATCAAGACCAAGCTTTTTGATTAAACCTAAAAACTCAGGTTCGAGCTGATAGCAGGCTTTAGGGCTATTGACTGCTCTATCAGGTTTATCTGGGTTATAAAGACAAATGCCAGCTTCGACGAATTGATGAAGTGTTTGTCTTCTTATTGTTTCACGAGTGTTTGGAGCATAGTTTTTGCCATACTGCTCTTTCATCCAGTCCATTATTGGCGTAACACCAATCATAGGGTCGCATGCGCTTGACCAACCATCAGCAGGTTTTAGATCTGCTAATGCAAGGAGGGTTAGTGCTGAACGTTCATTTAGTTGTTCTTTTGGCATTCCAGCTTCATTCAGTATCCAGATAGCTTGTTGAATTTTATCTTCGGTATTTAATGGGCTTGTACTTTCATTTGTCATTTTAACTACTTCCTCGTCAATTAGTTTATCAATCTCCAATTGAGTGATCTTCTGCAGGTTTACTTTTTGACCAATCGCGATTAAAGATTTGTAATCAGGGTATTTAAGGTATTTTAAATCTGATGCATTGACCTGTGTATGCCCTCCAATGCATCGGTAATACTTGTCAATCAAGCTGCTGTTTAAAAAGACGAATAGACCTTTTGCTAAATCAGGATGAATAGGCCTTTTGTTTTTATGAAATACATTGATTTTGTTGTCGAACCCAACCCTCTCAGCAAGAGTTGTTGAGCTTGAGTAAATCATTGCGACTATCCTGCGTGCTTGCTCTTTCGAGCTGAATCTATTAACTAGTAGATATGTACCTGAGTTTTCCCAAAGCAGTTTTTTTGTTTTCTCATTAATTTTAATACTACTTGGTTTTTTCTCGAGTGGCCATAAAGCTTCATTTCCAGAGCCTGATGGATAAATAACAGCAGCCGTATGGTTTGGGATAAACTTTTCAACCAAAAACTCTTTTAATCTAAATCCAACAATTGGGCCAGTTGAAACTTCAACACCTAAATCATTTAAGGTTGTTTGAAAGATGGCTGCTCGTTCAATAATCGCTTGATCAATATCATTTTTTGGGATGTGTATGAACTGGCTCTTATCATCACGTTTAATAACGTTTTCAAAGGGGACTGTCCGAATGGTCATCCCTTCGGCAATATAGGACTGGCTATTTGTATCAAAGTAGAAGTTCCCATTACGACTTGATGAGATAGTAATGTTGCCCTGATCATGGCCTTTGATACAGTGAATTATTATATTTTCCTGCAGTATTTGATTTTCATAAAAGGCATCTTTTCGACTGTCGAAAATGTGAATATGGGTTATTGCTGAGGATGTAAGTAGGTGCTTTCTAAAGCTCTCATAATAAGGACCATTGCAAAAACTGCGTGGAATGATGGCCACCAACTCACCACCAATTTCTAACATTTTTATGGCCTTTGATACAAACCCGGCGTAGAGGTTTACAGTGTCTATACCAAGCTCTTTAAGCACTTTTCTATGTGGACTAGAAGCCGAAATTTTTTGATACGGTGGATTGATAATCGCGTGAGAAAACCTTTTTTTCATATTGTCTATAATGAAGTCCCTAATGTAGTGTTTGTGTTTAAATATCACATTAGACTCGTCACAAATTGATGAACACAAACGGCAGGTCTTGTCTAAGAAGGGTTTAGGTGCAGGAGATATGTCGTAAGTTGTCAGTTCTATTAGTTGCGCATCTCGTCTACAGAGGGATTCTTCGACAACCGCGTAAGATAGAATCCCAGAACCAGAGCCTGGGTCTAATAGACTTATATTGCCTTTTAATTTTACAAATAATGAAGCTAAGAATTTGGCTATGGGCAATGGAGTGAAATATTGACTGTTTTGTTTTTGGCTTTCTTTGTCTAAGCTTAATGCACAAGACATGCGAATTTCTTCAGCAGCATGCGAGCTTGTCGAAACATTAAAGTTTATAACTCTATTCAAGTAAGTGTCCACATTATTTCTATTTTAGAGTTTAAACGTCTTCAACCTAGTATCTAACTTTTTTGTCGTTAGCTTATTAGCATGGTTTGGAATAGCCTAAGGCAGAGGGGGAAAAGCCATTCCCGTACCCAGACACCAGTATAGCAACCATAAAACTATAGCAAAGCTTTAATTTTACAGAGACCTTATTGGTGCGTGATTCGACAGATGTTTTTGTAACAGTACATTTTCTTTTCATAACGCCTTCCTTTTTATTAGTTTCACAGAATTTTGTCTGTTTAGATGTTGAAACGGGATAACGATAATTAATTTCAATGGCTACTACAACTGACGGTTGGGCCTGCAGACTCGAACTGCTGCCACTACCCATCTGCCTTAAGCTACTCTGTGCATCTAACGTGTTTAAACTTAAAGGGTCTGTCAGTGCCCCGAATTTATTATAAGATATGCTCTGCATTTTAGCTATTTTAACAAAACATCTTCACAGTGATTATTAGAATAGGCTTTTTAGATAGGTTTTTATGTCTCCGATGATGCCTTAGTGATTTCATTAGTAACTTCTTACTGTTTGTCTAGCATTGCAGTGATTAGGAGTGTGTATTATTCCATCACCTAGATTACTGCAATTTGTAATGCCTGCCACCTTCTCGATAAAGATTAACGCAATCAGATCTCAGTTTCATGATACTGAGCCAAATCTGGTAGATAAAATATACTTGAAAAGCTTTATCTACCAGCTGTTTACACCATTCCTTTCCCGAATTATTTTGAGCTAATTCGTGGAAGTAAGCGAGTGCAAGTTCAATGTAACCTTCCCGCGAAAATGTTTCTGAACGCAATAACTCTATTAGCTTTTGCTTACTGCGTTCGACAGGCTCATTAGGTCTTTTAAAAGCTAATTTATAAAATTTGTCATCAAGGCTGGACAAATCAAGAAAAAGCCATTCATAAAGGTTTCTCAAATTCTTATATTCACTTCGTTAGTCTTCTCCTTCCAAATTAATAAACTGGACAGACCCAACCCGCTAAAGCGGGTTTTTTATTGCCCCAAATTCCAAAAACGCCAATTTGTTTTTTGTAATCCCAACAAAAAATGATCGGTTTGAGACAATGACCGCATCAAATATGACAGAGAGAATTAGAGCAAAGAATGGGACTAGAACTTAAAAACCAGGACTGCACCAAAGTTTATAACTTCGGGGGGCACATCAGCCGTGTGATTAAGCATTTAGACAATCTATATGAGTTTGGCCCAACTTGCGTATTTGCTTATGTATCAGATGTAAAAAGTAGCCGCATTCTGTTTGATCAGGCGCTATCAAACTTGACGATCGAAGAAATAAATCGAGGGCTAGAACGTATCGAAACGTTAAAAAACCGTAAACGCGTCAGCCCTTGGCCAACTGATTTTTCTCAGGCTTGTATTGCCAGTGATGACGTATGGTCAGAGATCAAAACTTATTACGAGCAAAATTATCATGATTGAACGAAACTCGCAGATTATTGACCGGATCATCAATGAATTATCAATCCGCTTTAAAGGTGTGCGTGAATACCTTGGGCATGAATATAAATTTGATGTCCTAGCTCAGCAGCTAAAAACGCTGGAAAGCGTAGAGTCAACTACTCCGCTTGCCCCGCTGTCGCTATCCACGCATCTTTCGATCGCGTTAATTGAAACGGGTCTCTTTGAAATCCGAGTTTACAGCCGGACAAGCAAGGAAGCATGGAACCCTTTGGATGAATCGCTAGCGAGTTTCAAGGCTCGAAATATGGAGCATAAAGTGCAAGGTTATGTCGATGGAAAATCAACACCAGGCCTGGTTGAGGTAAAGGAATGGGTAGATGGCTTCTTTTTGGATTAATCCTCCCACCCCATATTGCCCAGTGAATGAAAAAGCTGGGCGCATATATTTTAGCATTCGTTTTAGTTTATCTGAACAGGCTCAAGAACTGGGCGCTAAGTGGGATATCCATGAACGAAAGTGGTATGTAGAATCAGCGCACCCCAAACTCGACCAGCTGCTGCAATTAAGTGGGTATCACCCATATTATTTACCAGAACACTGCAATCCTCATGAACATGGCTGTTGCGGATGTGCAAGCTTTAGGAGACGCTCATGAGCTATGTCATGGTTTCGTACCGCTCATTACCGGTACCAATAAAGAAACTAATCAAAGAGGCTGATTTTGAGGCATTGAATACCGAGCTTGAAAAGGCTCGATATAGTGCCGCTGTTCGCCTAGCAGCGAAACACCATTATGAGCAACAAAACACTGGTAAAAACAAATGATGAATAGGATCATATCTATGCTGGGTTTTGGAGAAAAGTCCCAAAGCCCAGCTATTATGAAGGGCAAGTTTTACATTCGCCAAAGCCCCGAACAATTGCTAGCACCTCACCAAGAGGAGTTGGTCGAAATCAAAGAGCTAACCGGCCTGGCTGATGAGCACTTCAACTTTCTGTATCTAAAGCCACTCCAGCGTTATGTAGAAGCCATCCAGCTTGTACCTGCATCAGAAAGCTATCATCATGCAAGCGTGGGCGGCATGCTCCAGCACATAATGGAAGTATTGGTCAATGCCCTAAGAATTCGTCGCGGTCACATTTTGCCGCCGGGAGTTACACCAGAAGAGATTGAGCACCGCAAAGACTTGTGGACATACCTCGTATTTATTGCGGCCCTACTCCATGATGTCGGAAAAATAATTACCGATGTTTATTTGGAAGATGAAAAAGGTAAGTCATGGAATCTACTATCGTCTCACCCGCAGCCTCTAACCTACCGAGTACGTTTCAACTACAAACGCAAGCATAAGTATCATGAAAAGCTAGGCGCGATCGCCTTGCATAAAATTTTCACACCAAAGCAAATTGAATGGGTGATGAGTAATGATGAAGAGGCTTGGTTTGCTCTAAATCATTTTTTGATCGGTGATTATTCGAACGCGGGTGTTTTGCACGATATTGTTCAAAAAGCAGACCAAGCATCCGTTGTGGCCAACTTAGGCGGTGACA
>JACUUF010000096.1 GCA_014859465.1 Methyloprofundus sp. | reverse complement strand
CCTTATTTGCTCAAGAAAGCTCCGTCCATCTCAGCCCTAACGCAAGCAAAAAAAGTGTTAACAAAGGACTCTTAATAGGGGTATTACTCAGCAGCATTGCTGTATTTTTTGTCTATCTAGCAATATCTAAACCAAAACCGACAACAGCCATTGTTAGCAAGCCTTTGGCGATTCCTGCGCTAAAATTAGCGCCCAAACAGCCAATAAGCCAGGCCAAACACTTAGCCCTTATCAACAACATTACTATCGATGCCCAACCAAAGCCGCTTGAAAGTACTGCTAGCCTAGTTAAGCCAGAGCCTATGCCCGTCGTCGCTAAGGCTCTTAAGAACACAGCAAAGACCCTACCCAACTTAAGTGCACCAACAGTTATTGAACCGCCACAAGCAGAAAATAGCATTAAAGCCGCACCTTTAAGTATGACTCAACAAGCAAAATCGCTGTACCAGCAAGCTTTAAAAGCCAACAATACTGAGCAAGCTATTAATTTATTAAAACAAAGTCTTAAGCTAGCGCCCGAACAGAGCAATACGCGCTTATTTTTAACTAAACTATTAATTAATACGGGCGAAAAACAAGCGGCAACTGATTTATTAGATGAAAGTTTAGCTATTTCCCCCCAAGCTACAGTGTTTATAATGGCGCGTGCGCAGCTTTACCTACAAGAGAAAAATCCGCAAAGAGCCCTAGAGTTATTAACTCAAATGACTGCGCCACCCCAAAATGAGGCGTATTTAGCATTACTGGCTGCCGCTTACCAACAACACAAGTCCTATACGCAATCCAGTGTTCACTATCAAACCTTAGTTCAGCTTAACCCTGACAAAGCGCAATACTGGTTAGGTTTAGCGCTGGCACAAGATGCGTTAAACCAAAAACAAGCCGCCCATAATGCCTACCAACAGGCATTAAATTTACATAGTTTAAATCCTGCCGTTACCGACTATATACAACATCGCCTCCAACAACTACCTTAAAAATCTATGGACATTACGGACAAAAGAAAAAAAATTCGTATTGGTGACTTGCTAGTACAAAATCAAATTATTTCCCATGAACAACTCATGGCGGCCTTAGAGGAACAGAAGAAAGTTGGCACCAAACTAGGGCGAACACTGATTGATTTGAACTACCTGAGCGAAACAAATCTCTTGAATTTCTTATCTCGCCAACTGCAAATACCGTTTATTGATATTACTAAGCATAAGCGCGATGAAGTGGCGGCAAAGAAATTACCGGAAAATCTAGCGCGTCGTTTCCGTGTGCTTATTTTGGAAGATAATGACAGTGACATCTTACTCGCAATGTCCGACCCTACCGATTTAATGGCTCTTGACGAAGTCAGCCGAATACTGAAAAAACGCGTGCGCCCAGTAGTTGTCCGCGAATCAGCATTACTGGTTGTGATCGACCAATCTTACCGGCGCACCGAAGAAATTTCTCATCTTGCTGAAGAACTAGAAGGCGAATTAGCCGAAAATGATTATGATTTTAATGCACTGGTTTCAACCGACGAAGTCGCTGATGCCCCTGTCGTTAAATTATTACAATCTATTTTTGATGATGCGATACAAATGCATGCCTCGGATATTCATATTGAGCCGGATGAAAAAGTGCTACGCATCAGACAACGAATTGATGGTGTATTAACCGAGCAAATCATCGATGAAGTAAAGATTGCTTCTGCCTTGGTCGTGCGCCTTAAACTCATGGCAGGGATCAATATCTCAGAAAAACGCATCCCTCAAGATGGCCGTTTTAATATGACTGTCAAAGGCAAAAAACTTGATGTGCGTTTATCCTCGTTGCCCATACAGCATGGAGAATCGATCGTAATGCGTATTTTAGATCACTCAAAAGGTCTGCTAGATTTAAGTGCTTTAGGCATTCCTGAAGACATCTTAAAATGCTTTCGTAAACATATTCATAGTCCACACGGCTTAGTGCTAGTGACTGGGCCGACCGGAAGCGGTAAAACCACCACTTTATATGCCGCATTAACCGAAACTAACACACCCGAAACGAAGATTATTACGGCAGAAGACCCAGTTGAATATAGTTTACCTAGAGTCAATCAAGTACAAATTAATGATAAAGTCGGTTTAACGTTTGCAAGCGCCTTACGCTCCGCGCTACGTCAAGATCCGGATATTATCTTGGTGGGAGAAATGCGCGACCCAGAAACGGCCGATATTGCGATTCGCGCTTCTATTACCGGCCATTTAGTTTTTTCTACCCTACACACTAATGGCGCAGTAGAAACGGCAACTCGCTTATTGGATATGGGCATCCAAGGCTATATTTTAGCTAGCGCATTACGCGTGATTATTGCGCAGCGTCTAGTACGCAGGCTGTGTGAAAACTGCACTGAAACCGCTGTTTTGGATGAAGGTCAAAGCACCTGGCTGAGCGAAGTATTTAACATAAATGCGGCTGATTTATCCTTTAAACAAGGCGCAGGTTGTCCGCATTGTAAAAACTCAGGCTATAGCGGGCGTATCGGCGTTTATGAATTATTAGAAATGCGTCATGAGACACTAGATGCGCTACGCCGCGGTAATTCAGTCGAGTTCACTGCTGCCGCATTAGCAACGCCCAATTTCAAGCGCTTTTCAGACTGCGCATTAACTTATGCAACAGCGGGAATAACCTCTATCGCTGAAGTCATTCGTATTTCTGGTGATTAAACCAAGCCTTCAAGATCAGATTATGTCTTGCCTAGCCTGGACAAGACATAATCTCTGACCATATATAAAGCAGCAATACTACGCGCTTCAGTACATTCACCGCGCATCACTAACTCGGTTAAATTATCCAGTTTCCAAGGAATCACTTGTAGCTCTTCTGGCTCATCGCCCGCTAATCGTTCTGGGTATAAGTCTTGCGCGAGCATAATATCGGTCATATGCTCCATATAACTAGGTGCTAAAGAAAATGAAGTGAGCTGCTGGATATTATGTGCGCCATAACCGACTTCTTCTTTTAATTCACGATTTGCCGCTTGCACGCAACTTTCGCCATTATCTATTTTCCCTTTAGGCAAGCCCAATTCATAACGTGCAATGCCTGCTGAATACTCACGTATCAATAGCACCGTTTCATCATCAATTAAAGGAATAATCAAAACCGCACCATTACTACCATGCCCTCTAACTAAGCGCTCATAATGCCGAGTCGCGCCATTACTGAACGCTAAATCTAAAGCTTCAATTTTAAATAGCCGAGATTGGGCCACGATATTGCTATTAAGTATCTTCGGTTTTTCTGACATTTTTGTTATGGTGGCTAGTCTTTATTTCTCTTAACTATAGCTTTTGTTATGCTCAATTGGAACAAAATTAATACCGTCTTACTCGATATGGACGGTACTTTACTGGATTTGAACTTTGACAATCATTTCTGGCTGGAATTTGTGCCGCAACGTTATGCTCAAAAAAACCAATTATCATTGGCAGAGGCTAAGCAATTTTTGCAGCCTTTATTTAAAAGCATGGAAGGGCGGCTGGAATGGTATTGCTTAGATTATTGGAGTAGGCAGCTAAACTTGGATATTGCCGGTTTAAAAGCCGAAATCTCTGGTTTAATCGACATTTTGCCGCACGTGACTGAGTTTTTAACGGCATTACAGCAAACAGACAAGCGCGTATTTCTGGTGACTAATGCCCACCCTGATAGCTTGTCATTAAAAATGGAAAAGACCTGCTTACAGCCCTTTTTTAAGCAGATTATTTGCTCGCATAATTTTGGCTTTGCCAAAGAGCATCAAGCCTTTTGGGCAGCATTTCAAGCTCAGCAAGGTTTTGCTAAACAGTCCACCTTAATGGTGGATGACAGTCTAGCAGTATTACGAGCAGCACAATCTTTTGGCATTGAACATTTAATTAATATTAATAAGCCGGATTCACAAAAAGTAGCCAAAATTACTAATGAGTTTCCTGCTATTACTGATTTTCGGGAAATTATGCCCCCTAGCACCACATAAACACCGGTTAACTCTCGGCAGATTTAGCGCTCTTTGGCACGGCTGTCGGCCGAGGCTTTCTCTCTTTAGTCTCTGTTGCCGCTCTATTTGCAACTGGTTTTCGCGGCGGCCTAGGACGCGCTGCGGGGGTTATAATTTCTGGCAATAAATCTTCAGTCATCCGCTGTACGGGCACTTTATGGCCTATGTATTCTTCAATATCCGGCATTGAATAAGCATATTCTTCACAAATAAAGCTGATGGCCTCACCACTCGCACCAAAACGCGCAGTTCTGCCAATCCGATGTACATAATCTTCGACATCTTGAGGCAGATCAAAATTAAAAACATGCGAGACATCAGGAATATGTAAGCCACGAGCGGCAACATCGGTAGCAATCATAATCGTGACTTTATTTTCTTGAAAATCAGCCAATAAGCGCTGACGTTTATCCTGCGGGACATCACCGCTGAGTAAGGCCACTTTATATCCATTAGCCGTCAAATGATCTTCTAATTTTTCCGCGCTACGCTTGGTATTAACAAAAATAATGCTCCGCACTGGCTTATGCGTTTGTATCAAACCGAGTAATAAGGGAATTTTCTGTTCATTAGCGGGACAAAATGCAACTTCATTCACTGAGTTTGCGGTCATCGTCTCGCTTTCAATTTTGACCATGACCGGCTGATTCATATGCTCATAAGCTAATTCTGCCACTTTAAAGGATAAAGTGGCAGAGAAGAGTAAATTTAAGCGCTTGTCAGGACTTGGCATGCGCTTCAACAAATAGCGTATATCTTTAATAAAACCAAGATCAAACATTCTATCCGCTTCATCTAAAACCATGACCTGTATATTATCCAAAGAAAAAGCTTTTTGCCGATAAAAATCAATCAGTCGCCCTGGAGTAGCAATCATAATATCGACATTACCTTGCACAACTTTTTGTTGTTTTTGGTAATCAGTGCCGCCGTAAATCAGAGCCATATTAAAATTAAGATATTTACCTAGTAACAAGGCATCTTTATGGATTTGTATCGCTAACTCACGCGTTGGCGCTAAAATAATCGCCCTTGGGTACTTTTTATCTTCACTTTTATCGTTTAACAGCCGCTGGAACGTCGCTAATAAAAAGCTAGCGGTTTTACCTGTGCCAGTCTGCGCTTGCCCGGCAACGTCTCGATCCCTTAGAGCAATAGGTAAAGAGCGATCCTGAATCGGCGTGCACTGATCAAATCCTGCGTCGTTCAAGCCGCGCAAGATAGAGCTTGAAAGCTCTAAGTTAATAAATCGTGTATCTGTCAAATGTGTCTTTTTCATCTATATAGAATACCTCAATAACAGTAGATTTGCACTGCCGGATTAGCCCCACAAAGATTTTAGCGATGCAGCTAAACTTGCGACTTATCACCTAGAATAGGCAAAAAATATTGACAAATTTTTTCGATACAGGGATATTAGGACCTTGTGAAATAATTTGGAGAATGGCGTGAGTGATTTAGTCCTTCATGTAACTGATAGTAATTTTGACGAAATCGTTTTAAAAGCTGGCACACCGGTGTTAGTTGACTACTGGGCAGAATGGTGTGGTCCTTGCAAAATGATTGCCCCAGTTTTAGATGAAATTGCCAAGGAATATAAAGGCAAAATTACTGTTGCAAAACTAAACATAGATGAGAATTCTGCGACACCAGCACATTACGGCGTACGTGGTATTCCAACGCTAATGCTATTTAAAGACGGTGATGTTGAAGCAACAAAAGTGGGCGCATTAACAAAATCTCAACTTGCTCAATTTATAGACGACAATATTTAATATCGTTCTTAACCTAGGAAGTAATCAATAATAATTTGTTACTTCCTAGATTTATATGTATACTTTGCCTCTGGTGCTAACCTCATTTGCACTGTCAAAACATCAAACCACCCACATCTTTACCTTAAGCTGACTTTGTCATTCTACACAAACAGCGCCTTCTATTTTTAAACATCTCTTTGTATGAACCTTACTGAATTAAAACTAAAACCTATTACTGATATTATCGCGCTTGCAGAAAGCCTAGGCATTGAAAACGTTTCTCGAACGAGAAAACAAGAAGTCATCTTTTCTATTCTAAAAAAACAAGCAAAAGTCGGCGAAGATATTTACGGTGACGGAGTTTTAGAAATATTACAAGATGGTTTTGGCTTCTTAAGAACGCCTGGCAGCTCGTATTTAGCTGGCCCAGATGATATCTATGTTTCTCCTAGCCAAATTAGGCGCTTCAGTCTACGCACTGGCGACACCATCAGCGGCAAAATCAGACCACCTAAAGATAACGAACGTTATTTCGCCATGCTTAAAGTTGAAAAAATCAATTTTGAGCCACCAGAAAATGCAAAACATAAAATTCTATTTACCAACCTAACGCCTTTATTCCCGAATAAACGCTTCATTATGGAACGCGGCGATGGCTCTAGCGAAGATTTAACTGGCCGAGTCATTGATTTAATTGCACCCATAGGTAAAGGTCAGCGTGGACTTATTGTATCGCCACCAAAAGCGGGTAAAACCATGATTCTGCAAAGCCTAGCTCAGTCTATTGCAGAAAATAATCCAGAGTGCTACCTCATCGTACTACTTATAGACGAACGCCCTGAAGAGGTAACAGAAATGGAGCGCTGCATACGCGGCGAAGTTATTTCCAGTACGTTTGATGAACCTGCCGCACGCCATGTTCAAGTCGCAGAAATGGTTATCGAAAAGGCGCGTCGCTTAGTTGAACACAAACACGATGTAGTTATTTTGTTAGACTCACTAACTCGTTTAGCACGCGCTTACAATATAGTCGCACCGTCTTCAGGCAAACTACTTTCCGGTGGTGTTGATGCCAATGCCCTAGAAAAACCTAAGCGTTTCTTCGGTGCCGCAAGAAATATCGAAGAGGGCGGTAGTTTAACTATTATTGCCACAGCGCTTGTTGATACCGGCTCGCGTATGGATGAAGTGATTTACGAAGAATTCAAAGGTACCGGTAACATGGAATTACACCTTGAACGTAAAATCGCTGAAAAACGCATTTACCCAGCGATTCATATTAACCGCTCGGGTACACGCAGAGAAGATTATTTAGTTCATCCGGATGAATTACAAAAAACCTGGATTTTACGTAAAATTCTGCAACCTATGGATGAAATGGCTGCCTCTGAGTTTATCCTAGGTAAACTTAAAGATTTTAAGACCAATGCTGAATTTTTTGAATCAATGAAGCGCTAAATCCTGGCCTTGTTGATGTAAATTTAAGCCAAAAAAAGGGGCATGAGTTGTGATATTCGCAACTCATGCCCCTTTTTTATTTTAGCCTTTTAGCGGCACATAGCCCTCAGGCATTTGAAAATCAGAGCCAAATAAAAACTTGTCTCTTTCTGACTCAATCAACTTTTTAGCTTTAGGCTCAAAGCTCGCTAAACGATGCTCGTTAATCAACACCGTTTGCATAGCCATCCATTCTTTCCATGCTTTTTGGGAAATATGATCATAAATATATTGTCCTTTAGGACCAGGAAAAGGAATTGAATCTAAACCTTGCTCTTCTGTTCCTAGCTTTTCACAGTGTACTAATCTAACCATTTCATGCCTCATTAATTTCATCAAATAATTGCTTCACCGGAGCAGGTAAGGCAATGTTTTTCGTCTGTAGATGTTTATACCAGAGAGCCTTATCGGCTTCCAGCACATTATTTATAGGGTTATCTACATATAACAGGATCGGCTGGTAATCTAAATGATAATGCGAAAAAGTATGCCGCCGGATAGCTAGCACTTCTTTTTTAATTATATTAACTGACCTAGCGTGACACCAGCTTGCTAACTCTTGCCTATCATTGAGCTCAGGCAAACTCCACAATCCACCCCAAATGCCTACTGGCGCTCTTTTTTCCAACAAAATTTCCTTGTTCTGATTCAGAAGCAAAACAAAAACACTTTGTTTGATGGGTATTTTTTTGCTAATTTTCGGTGTTGGCAGTTCATGCACAAGGCCTTGCTGTAAAGCAAGGCAATCTGAGCGTAACGGGCAGGCAAGACAGTTAGGCTTGGAGCGGGTACATAATGTTGCGCCCAAATCCATCATTGCCTGCGTATAATCTGCCACCCGATTTTTGGGTGTATAAAACGCACTCACTGCCCACAATTGCTTATTAACCGCATTGCCCCCTGTCCAGCCGCGTATCGCCTTAAAGCGGGCCAAGACACGACGCACATTACCATCTAAAATCGGCTCACTTTTAGCAAAAGCGATACTTAAAATTGCCCCGGCAGTTGACTGCCCAATGCCCGGCAAAGCCATTAAACCCTCTAAAGAATCAGGAAAGTGACCTGCTTGCTGTATTAATCCTGCCGCTTTATGTAAGTTTCTTGCTCGCGCATAATAGCCCAAACCAGCCCATAAGCTGAGCACTTCATCTAAAGGCGCATGCGCAAGCGCATCGACATCAGGGTAATGCTGAATAAACTTATTAAAATAAGGTATCACCGTGACAACTTGCGTCTGCTGCAACATAACTTCAGAAATCCACACTCGATAAGGCGTGGTTGGCAATTGCCAAGGTAGGTCTTTGCGTCCGAATTGGTCAAACCAATGCAGCAAATGTTCTTGAAAAGCGTGAGGGGTCATAAATTAATCGCTTAAACTATGTACTGAGTAGTACATAGTTTACAAGCAAAATGAGGAACTAACGATCTAAGCTTAGAAAAAACCTTTTAATAATTTATTCACCGCTTTACCAGCACCTTCGCCGAGATGCTTATCAATTGCTTTATTGATTTTTTCCTCCTCTTTCTCTGTGATCATCGATAAAGCATCTACAATATAACTAGGTTTAGAGAATGTACCGCCTACTTTTATCGCCACAGGGCGCGCATTAGAGGCTTGCTTCGCTTTAGCTTGCACCTTATAGTTTAATGCTTCATTAACTAGATTCGCTGTACCAGCGCCTTTTACTTCTACCGTAGATGACTCCAATAAGAAATCTGGGTTATTAATGATGCCTTTATTAACGGTTGCCGTTCCTTGCAAGACAGAAAATAAAGTTTGCTCATTAGCATAACTTTCTTGCATATCTTTACCCTGAGAAAATAACTTACCCATATCTATCATTTTCTGCACATTAAAGCCCGTAATCGCGCCCTTAGCCACAGAAAAATCAATATTGCCACCTAAGGTCGACTTAATATCAGGAATAGTATTACCTTGCATCTCTAATTTAGCGGTAATATCGGCAGCGCCTTTTATTTTTGCTGGTGTATTGGGCTGCATATCAGTTAATAATGGCTCAAGCTGTACGCCTGCGATTTTCTCATTCAAAGTAATAACGGGCGTTTTACCCTTTGCATTAACCCTTATTTGGCCGTTATAACTACCACTATAAAGCTGCTTAATACTTTGTTTAGTCGTTAAAATACCTTGTTTGGCTTGCACGTTTAAATTGACCCCAGCCATGCTTAATTTAGCTACTTTTAACTTAGCAATACTTAAATCACCGGAGATATTCAATTCACGCATGGTTGCCATCGGCATTAAGGTGGTCGCCGCAGCAACGGCTGCTGCCGGAGTCGCTGCCGGTGCTGACGCAGCACCTTCTTTTTTAGGTGCGCTATAACGATCCACATCAAGCGCATCAAGCGCCAAATTAAAGGCAATCGCTGGATTTTTAAATTGCTTCACCCGAGCAAATCCTTTGATTGAGGTATCATCCAGTGTCATCACTAAATTTTCTAAAGCAACCGCGTCTGTCGTTCCTTGTAGATTAAATTGCAGCGCAAGCTTTTGTAAAACCTGCTTATCTGTCGTTTCCGGCACCGTTATTTTTAACTGCTGCATAAGCGTTTTAGGATTAAATTGCGCAATATTCAGTACGCCTGAATATTGTGGAGCCGACTTGATTTGTGTCGCCGCTATATCGCCAGCGACATTAATCATATTGGTATTTAATTGCAGACCTTTAAGCGTAGCCGTTTCTTGCAACAAATCGACAGTCAGCCCAGTCACCAGATGGGCATCGAATAAACCACCCGGAACAACCTTGCCCTTAACGACAGAATCAATCTTAAGCTGACTTAATTGTGCTATTTGCTTGCTTAAGTCATAAGCGATATCCGATTGCAGATGCGCTGCAACTTCACTTTCAGGCACTAGCCCACCATTAAGCGTAGAATCGAGCTTGAACTGGGTGAGTTGAATTTTTTGTTGTTCTAAATCTATCGTTATATCGGATTGTATTTTTGCATCGACTGTGCCGCCTGACACCACTTCGCCATTCGTTGTCGAGTTAACAATCAACTGTATAAGTTGTATTTTCTGCATTGATTCATCAATTACCAGCTGAGTAGACAAAGATAATTTCTCTGTTAACCCAGGTTTAGTATTGTTCAGCAATAAAGACATTTCTACCGGAATAGACTGATTAAAGGCAACAGCACCTAGTTTTAAATTAAAATCTTTAATCTGCACATGCTGCCCAGACTGTTGGTCATCCCAGCTCACTTGAGAGTCCTCAATATCTAATCCGCCTATAGCCAAAGCCGCTAAAGCAGGAGATGCATTAGACTCATCTCTATCCTTACTTGGTGCAGGTGATTGGTTAGCAGGCTCTTTTGGCTTAACTAAATCATCCCAGTTGCTGACACCTTGCGCATCTTTTGCTAAGTTCAATTCCAAGCCTTTTAAGACCACGGTACTCACTTCAACTTGTTTAGAAAAAAGCGGCATTAATTTGACCTTAATATCACTTTCACCAATCACAGCAAAAGCTTGCTGTTTAAATCCTGCGGCATTGCTTAAGCTAAGTTTACCTGTGGAAACACCTATCCACGGAAAAACAGATAAATCTAATTCCCCTTCAATGCTGAGAGTTCGCCCCGTTTTAGCTTTGACTGCCGCCTCAATTTCTGGTTTATAGTCATTTAAATCGACGACCAAAGGAATAATAACTACTGCCGCAATAATTAAAACTACGACTGTAGAGAAAAATATCAAAATACCTTTCGCTAGCTTGCTCATTTTGCACTCCTTAAGTGGAACAAATTTAATAATTATACTTACTGGATTGATTGTTGACCCTAGAATAGAATAGACCAATTTATAACCTAAAGCCTTGCTTAAAGCATAAACTATCAACGTTAGATGATTCTAGCTTGATTTGTTATTACCCACCAAATTAGGAAAAAAGAATGTTGATTATATTAATAGCCATCATCACTGCAATTGTATTCTTTAACTCAGGGAAAAAAAATGGCGAAAATGGCATTAAGTGGTCAGTTACCGGATTATTTGGCTATCTATTAGGCTTTGCTATCGGTATGGCCGTTGTCGGTGAAACCTTTATTTCTATTTTTATAGCTTGCATTACCGTTTACTTTACCTATTTACAATTAGTAAAAATGGCGCGCATAAAGTAACTGCCTCCAAGAAGGGAACAAGATAGGAAACGAACGAGCTTTAACGCATAACGCGTGGTGTTCGCCGACGGCTACAGCGTCAAGTCATTGGAGGTCGTGTGGCGAACGCGAGCCGCGTAAGGCAATAGTGGCGCGCTTAATTTCAGACAAAAAAAAGCGGGCGCTAAAGCCCGCTTTTCCCTAGCAGAAAAACTGACGACTTATAGCTTGTCAGAGTTATTGCTTAAGTAAGAAGCAACTCCAGCGGGAGAAGCATCCATACCTGAATCGCCTTTTTGCCAACCAGCAGGGCAAACTTCGCCATGCTCTTCGTGGAATTGTAAGGCATCAACCATACGTAGCATTTCATCAGTGTTACGACCTAAAGGTAGATCATTAACAACTTGGTGGCGAACTATACCCGCTTTATCGATTAAGAAACTACCACGATAAGCAACCGCAGGTGCTTCTGCTTCTACATCGTAATCTTTAACGATTGTGTGCGCAATATCAGCAGCCATGGTATAACGAACGGGGCCAATACCGCCGTCATTGATCGCTGTATTACGCCATGCATTATGAGTAAAATGAGAGTCGATTGACACAGCAATCACCTCAACACCACGGCTAGTGAACTCATCCATTCTGTGATCCAATGCGATCAATTCGCTAGGACACACAAAAGTAAAATCTAATGGGTAAAATACGATAACCGCATATTTACCTTTTGTTGCCTCTGAAAAACTAAAAGACTCAACAATCTCGCCATTACCTAAAACAGCAGGAACCGTAAAATCAGGTGCTTGCTTACCTACTAATACACTCATGTGTGTCTCCTTATGTTTAATACAATGAATAAGCTGTAAATTATACCCACGAACAAGTGGACAAAAATAATTCTACACTAAAATGCTAGGTAATTCACAAATCGAAGAAAATTATCTTGTTTTTACTGGCAAAATGTTGATAATCAATAGCACTCTAAATCTCTATAGCAGAGATTTATGAAAATACAATGAAATCGATCAAAATTATTTGTATCTCTTAAAAATTACCTCCGATTTCTCGTAACTTTTAAAAATACCAGATAATCTTTCATGATAAAACACAAACATATTACCGAACCCGATGCTTTCGGATACCAAGTCCGCATCGTTCGACGCGGCAAAGAAAGTAGCCGTTATTTTTCACATAAACTATGGGGCAGCAGAAACAAGTCTATAGCCGCAGCCATTGCTTGGCGCGACCAAATGCTGGTTGTCCTAAAAGGCAGCAGGACACGCTTTCTAAAACCCCCAAAAAATAAAACGACGACGGGCTTAACCGGCGTATCAAGAACCATTAAATACGACCGCAGAAAAGATAAAAGCTACCTCTGCTACACAGTCTTTTGGGTTTGTAATGGCAAATCTAAAAACAAAACCTTTCAAGTGGGCAACGTAGAAACAATTAATGCCGATGATGAGCTACACGCATTCCGCACAGCGCGCCTGTTTAGAAGTTGCTATGAATACGCGATAGATCATGACGTGCATTTTGATGATAGCGTTTTCGCTGGCTGGAAAAAGAAACGCATCTATGATGACTTAGGAAT
>JACUUF010000095.1 GCA_014859465.1 Methyloprofundus sp. | reverse complement strand
GACCCCTTTTCCTGGGCATTAATCGACAGACCCTGAGCAAACTTATGGACTTTTCCTATTTACAAAAATTACGCCAATCGCATCCCGCTTGGCGGTTAATGCGCGCGGATAATGCGCCGCTGATTGTCAGTTTTTTGCATCAGGCGTTTATTGTGCCGAATCAGCGCAGCGTGAAGCAATCTGAGCTGGTGTTGATGTTGGATGATTTTTTGTATCACCTACGTTTAAGCGAAGGCGAGGGTAGTTTCCCGAAAAGCCCGCATCAATATCTGGAAGATTGGGCGCACAATGATAAAGGCTGGTTGCGCAAGTTTTACCCGACCAACTCCGATGAAGCGGCATTTGATCTAACGCCCGGCACGGAAAAAGCCATCGGCTGGCTGACGAGTTTAAACCAAGCCAGTTTTGTTGGTACCGAATCGCGGTTGTTGATGTTGTTTGATTTGCTCAAACAAATGGTCACCGGTTCCGAAACCAATGCAGAATTGCGCTTGTTGGAACTGCAACAACGCAAAGCGCAGATTGAAGCCGAAATGCGTGAGATAGAAAATGGTCAGTTGGCGGTGATGGACGACACAGGGTTGAAGGACCGCTTTTTGCAATTTTCACAAGTTGCGCGCGAATTATTAGCCGATTTTCGCCAGGTGGAGCAGAACTTTCGCGAATTAGATCAATCGGTACGCGAAAAAATCGCCGGATGGGATCAAGGTAAGGGTCAATTGCTCGAAGCGGTGTTTGGTGAGCAGGACGCGATTAGCGACTCCGACCAAGGCAAAAGTTTTCGCGCGTTTTGGGATTTTTTGATGTCCAGCCAAAGCCAAAATGAACTCACCGATGCCTTAGAAAAAATATTTCAACTTCAACCGATTCAAGCTCTACAACCGGATAAATCGCTTAAAAAAATTCATTACGATTGGCTGGAAGCTGGGGAACAAACTCAGCGGGTCGTTTCCCGCTTATCGCAACAATTGCGCCGCTTTTTGGACAATCAGGCCTATCTTGAAAACAAGCGTCTGGTACAGAAGATTGACGAGCTATTGCGCCAAACCATTCAACTCAAACCTCTATTGCCGCCGAATGCGCAACTGAGCGGCGAGTTCACCGAGTTTATGACGCTCGATTTGCCTAAATGTGAAATAGATTTGCCGATAGAACGCCCGCTGTTTAGTGTACCGCTGGTGCAAAACTTTAGCGGACAAGTCGAAAGCGACAGCGGGGAGGACGTGAATATCGACGCGCTGTTTGATCAGGTTTTTGTTGATGAACTTGCGCTCAAAGAACATATTGAACGCCAACTGCAAACCCAAGCGCAAATCAATTTACCGCAGGTTTTGCAATCGCGTCCTCTGACGTTAGGCGTAGCGGAGCTGATTGGCTATTTATCGCTCGCCACTAAAGACGATGCCGATGCCCGTTTCGCTGGCGTGTTGGATGAAAGCCAGCAAGACCTGATTCAATGGCAAGACATCAACGGCCACCCCCGCCAGGCCTGGTTGCCAAGCGTAATCTACAGTAGACGTTAAACTCAGAGTTTCTTGGAGTCCGTGTTTTTCACTTATTTTGGCGTAACGTTGTTGGTCTTGAAGAAGGTTGCTATACTAGGTATTACATGGGTAATACCTAAACCTAAGACTTTCGAGGGAGTGGCAATGAAAACAATTACGATTAAGGCGTCCGATGAGTTTGCGCAGAATCTGGTTGATTTAGCGTTGCAATTACGCTTGTCTAAAAGTGAATTGATTCGCCAAGCGGTTGAGCGTTTTCGTCAGCAACAAGAAGAAACGTTACTAAAGGTAAAAATGCAAGCCGCCGCCCAAAAAGTGCGTTCACAGACATTGAATGAGTTAAACGATTGGGAAGTCACAGTTGATGATGGGCTGAAAGGCTTGTGATGGATCAGGCACCCCAATTATTGCGCGGCGGCGTTTACCTCGCGAATCTAAATCCATCTAAAGGCTTTGAGCCTGGCAAGGTGCGACCGGTATTAGTTCTGCAAAACAACTGGCTCAATGAACTCAGTCACCCAACGGTTATTGTGTTACCTCTTAGTACATCTTTGATTGACGATGCCGAGCCATTACGCTTTCGGTTACTACCAAGAGATCGGCTGCAAAAAACATCCGATGTACTCTGTGATCAAATCCGAGCCTTGGACATTCGCAGAATCACCTCCGATTGCTTAACGCTGTTATCGCCTAATGAAATACAGCGGGTTGAAAAAAGCGTGCAGCAAGTATTGGGTTTTTTGAACTGAGGGTGTAATTTGTCGGCAGGAGTTAGCAGGCCTGCTCACCATGACAATACCCAAGTAGCATTGAGTTGGACACATGGCCTCACTTAAAGAATACATTCAGAATTAAACGACCAAAATAATAAGTCAAAGTAAAAAGGAATACAGCATGCAACCCGTTGAAAGCAATGTGATTGAACAAGCGTCGATTCAGGAGCGCAATTTGGAGGTGTTTTTAAAAAACTTTCCGGGCGTAGTATCAACGGGCGAAGACGGTGAATTGGTGATTAATGCTGATAAACTTAAATTGGCGTTAGACCCTAAAGCACGGTTTGAAGAAAACGGTTATGAACTCAATTGGGTGGGCAAAAAAGAAGCCTATCACCAAGCTTATGCCAAACAAGCCAAAATCCTGCAACCGTTAGAAGCCGATAGTAAATTGCTGGATGGTAGCGATTTGTTAGCTGACAGTACGCAAAATATTTTGATAAAAGGCGATAACCTGCAAGCGCTAAAACTGCTCAAAGCCAGCTATTTTGAACAGATTAAGATGATCTATATTGACCCGCCCTATAACACCAAATCCGAAAATTTTATCTACCGCGATAACTTTACCGAAAGTGAAGATGCGATTTTGGATGAACTTGGTTATAGCCCAGAATATAAAGACTATATTGAAAATATCCAAGGCGCGCGAACCCATAGCGGTTGGCTGAGTTTTATGTTTCCGCGCCTATTGCTGGCGCGCGATTTATTGAAAGAAGACGGCGTGATTTTTATCTCGATTGATGACAATGAACAAGCGAATTTAAAACTGCTTTGCGATGAAGTGTTTGGAGAGAATAACTTTATAGCAAATGTAATTTGGGAAAAAAAATACACAAGATCAAATGATGCTAAGTGGTTTTCTGATAATCATGACCACGTACTCTGCTACGGGAAAAATAAAGACATCATTCGACTAAATGCGCTACCAAGAAATGAGAAACAACTTTCCGCATATTCCAACCCTGACAATCACCCTAAAGGTAAGTGGAAATCTACGCCTTTACATGCGAAAAGTGGCACCAACTATAATGGCTATACTTTTTCAAATGGTGTTTACTGGGAGCCTCCTGCTGGAACATACCGACGCTTTAATGATGCTTCAATGAAAAAAATGGATGAAAATGATGAAATTTGGTTTGGATCTGATGGCATGCAGATTCCTTCAAGAAAAAGTTTTCTGTCAGAGGTAAAAGATGGTCTGACTCCTGTCACTCTCTGGAGATATGAAGAAGTAGGTCACAACCACGAAGCTAATAACGAGTTAAAGGAACTAATAATGGATGGCGTTTTTAATAACCCGAAGCCAAGCCGACTGGTTAAGCAAACACTTCTATTAGCGACTGAAAAAAACGACCTAGTGTTGGATTTCTTCGCGGGCTCAGGAACAACTGGTCAAGCGGTGATGGATTTAAATGCCGAAGACGGCGGCAATCGTAAATTTATTTTGGTGCAATTGCCTGAAGAAATCGACCCGAAAAAACAAAAAGATGCTTATGAGTTTGTGATTAAAACACTGGGTAAAAAAGAGGCGACGATTTTTGAAATCACCGCTGAGCGTTTACGTCGTGCGGGCGATAAAATTTTGAATGCTAAATTATCAATGTTAAATAAAGACGAGAACTCAACATTAAACATTCAAAATTCAACACTATCATTGGATATTGGCTTTAAAGCGTTTGAAATTGCCGATGACCCCATGCAGCAATTTTATAAACCCTTGCATGAGGTTACGCCTGACATTCTAGAACAGCTAGAAATCGCCTTGTCGGCGGAAACCTTAGAAGATTCTTTACCCACGATTTTGTCCAATTTGTTATTGGCGGAAAAACTACCGCTTTCTACTCCCATCACCACGCTGCAAATAAATTGCCTATATCAAGCGGCCAATGTGTTGTTGATTGTCAATGATTTGCCTATTAGTGACATCAAACGCCATCTCAGTCAGCCGGCCAATCGGGTGGAGTATGTGTCTATCTATTCACCGAATATTTCCGGCTCCAAACGTGATCAATTCAGCCAAGAGCTTAAACCTGCTTTATTGCAAATGGGTTTGGATGAGTCGCGTTTAAGATTTCGGGGGTAGGTGATGGCGAATTTGAAATTACAGTTTGAACGGCTAGATTATCAAGAACAGGCGGTACAGTCGGTTTGCGATGTGTTTAAAAATATCACCTTTAGACCGCAAAAGGGTTTTGAGCAAGCCAATCCTACGCTGTTTTGGGATGACCTGGACGAAGGTAAAGCGATTAAACGGTCGCGTGATCCCGATTATTTTAATGGTTTGTTGTTCAAACAATTAGAGCGTAACCTCCATGCCGTGCGTGCAGCCAATGAGGTTTCAGAAGGCGAATTGAACCTAAATACGCGCTTAACGTTGGATGTGCTCATGGAAACCGGCACGGGCAAAACCTTTACCTTTATTGAAAGCATGTACCGTTTGAATCAGCTGTATGGTTTAAGCAAGTTTTTGATTTTGGTGCCGAGTACCGCGATTCGCCAAGGTACGCTTAAAAATCTGCAAATCACCAAAGAGTTCTTTTCCAAAATTGAAGGTTATCGCCAACTTTCGGTATTTGAGTACACGCCGGAAAATGTGTTCCGCTTTGCGAATGCCAGTGGAGAAAACATTTCGGTGATGATTTCGACCTACCAGGCGTTTAATAAAGCCAGCAACGTGATTCATAAAAAAGCCGTGGAGCAAGGGTTGCCTGGAATAAACGGCCGCGCTACTAGTTATATGGAAGCGATTTCCGCTTTGCGTCCGGTCATTATTATTGATGAACCGCACCGTTTTGAGGGCAAAAACACGGCGCAAAATATTGAAAAATTCAAACCGCTTTTTACGCTGCGTTTTGGTGCGACCTTTAAAGAAGATGCGAATAAACAAACCTTTAAAAATTTGATTTATACGCTGGACAGCGTGACGGCGTTTAAAAAAGGGTTGGTGAAAAGCATTACTGTGGACACCATTGGCAATGAGCAAGTTGATGCGCATTCGTTAGTGTTAAAGCAAGTAAAAGGTGCGAAGCAGAAAGACTATCAAGCACAGATTTTGTACAAAGATATTGCCTCTAAGCATAACCAGGCCTGGTTAATGAAGGGGGATAATCTTGGCAAAAAAACCGATATTGCTTATCTTAACGGTTATGTGGTGGCGTTAATCAGTAAGTCGGAAGTGTTGTTTACCAACGGTTTTAGCTTGCCACTTGGTGAAGATAATGCCAGTTCCTACGGTATGTTATTGGACGAGATTCAAACAGAGATTATCCGCCAAACCCTTGTAGCGCATTTTGAACGCGAAGGGAGATTGTTTGATATGGGCATTAAAGCGCTGACGCTGTTTTTTATTGATTCGGTGGGCAAATACTTTTTAGATTCGGGTGAGCCAGGTCTGTTAGTAGAAAAGTTTGAAAAACTCTATGCCGAGCAATTAGCCGAAGTGTTAGCAAAAGATGATTTATCATCTGACTATCGCGCCTATTTAGAACGCACTCAAAATGACATTGGCAAGGTGCATCAAGGTTATTTTGCCAAGTCGAATAAAGACAAGGATCTACAGGACGAAATTGATCTTATTTTAAATCGTAAAGAGGAGTTGCTTTCTTTCGATTCTGATCTACGCTTTATTTTCTCGATGTGGGCGTTACAAGAAGGCTGGGATAATCCGAATATTTTTACGCTGTGTAAACTCGCACCCAGCAATTCAAAAATAACTAAGCTGCAACAAATTGGCCGAGGTTTGCGCTTAGCGGTGGAGCAGTCTGGTCAACGTATTACGCGTACACACGATAGTTTTGATTTTGTGAATGAGTTGAATGTGATTGTGCCTTCAACCGAAGGCGATTTTGTGAAGTCGATTCAAGATGAGATTGCGGCGAAAAGTTTGGCGATTCGCGAGATGGTGTTTGATGCGAATCTATTGGTTGAGCAAAAAGTCGTGCCTTCAACACGCCAGGCTGACGCGGTGATTGATGTTTTAGAAGCGTTGGGTTTGGTTGAGTTAGACGAGCAAGATAAAGCGCACATTATCGGTACTAGAGCTCAGTTTAAAGCCGTTTGGAATGATGTTTTAACAGCGATTGAAGCGCATAAGAAAGTAAAAGACTTTGATGCCAACGCCTTGGCGAATTTCTTTAACGATGTGTTTATAACTGAATCAAAAGTGCGGGCAAAAGATAAAACACGCCAACAACCCAAGCAGATTAAAGTAAATGCAGTTAAGTTCAACCAACACTTTAAAACCCTGTGGGATAACCTGAACCGTGATGCCGAATTGAAATTTGATATCGATTCGGAGGTATTTATTACGCTGGTTGGTCAGGCGATTGTTGCCGAGTTTAAAGTTGATCAGATTCAAATTCAAACCACGCGGCATAAAAATGTTGAAAGCGGTGTTGCAGAGGCGACCTCTGACTATAAGGCCTTGGATTATCACGCTGTATTCAATTTATATGAGTTTGTTAAAGCGCTCGCGAATGCGACACAACTGAGCTTTAAATCGGTAACGACCATTCTAAAAAATATGCCGCAAGCGAAGTTTTCCATGATCGCACGCAATGAAAATCAGGCTTTAGTACAGTTAAAGTCGATTATTCTGCGCGAGTTATATGCGTTGATTGTGAATAAAATCAGTTATGACATCAAAGAAATTCGCACCAAAGCGACGAGTCTGACAAGTTCGGATGGCGAGGTATTGCGCTTTATCAACAAGGGTGCGTGTGGGCGTGATGATTTCGATATTTCTAAACTGACTACGGTGCGTGCGAAATCACTGTATGACGAAAATTTCATTGAGGTGGACAGTGAAATAGAAGAAAACACGATTCAAGAGTCGATTGATAACAGTATTACCGTGTTTGCAAAATTGCCTAAGGTAAAAATTCCTGTGCCAAATGGCACCTACAACCCGGATTTTGGTTATGTTGTGAATCAGAAGGGTAAAAAAACACTCTACTTAGTGGTTGAAACGAAAGGTTACGATACGCATGGCGAAATTCCGCCGAGTGAGCAAATAAAAATCAATGCGGCTAAGGCGTTCTTTAGAGATTTAAAAGCGTTGAAAAATGGACTGGAGGTCCACTATAAATCAAAAATCAATAATCAAGAGTTAGCCAATTTATTAGCGGAAATGAATGTGCAATAACGCTATATCAGTCCAAGAGGAATAAGATGGAATTAGAACAAGCGCCGGATAATCGGTTGTCGGTGGTGTTGATTACGCTGTTAAAGGGCGTGCTGTATCGCGATGAGCAGGAAAAGGTGTGGCAAGATTTGTTGAAGCTGCAAACCGCCGCGCGCGATTATTTGGCGGTGTTAGGTTTAGAGCTGAAGCTATTTGACGAGGAGGGGTATGCCTGGCTGGTGCATTCGGCGCAAGACGATAATGCGCAACCAGGCCTGCCAAAACTGGTGACGCGGCGGCCTTTGACCTTTGCGGTGAGTGTGTTGTTGGCGTTATTGCGTAAACGTTTGCTGGAGTTTGATGCGCTGGGCAATGACACGCGTTTGGTGTTGAGTTTTGAAGAAATTCAGCAGGATATGCAATCGTTTTTACCGGCCGGTAGCAACGAGGCGAAACTGATGGATCAACTGCAAACTCATATTAATAAAGTTGTCGAACTGGGTTTTTTGAAAAAACTCAAACCAGCTTATGAGGGCGCGGCGCAAACCTATGAAGTGCGACGGATTATCGCTGGATTTATTGACAGCCAATGGCTTGACCAACTGCAGACACGCTTGAGCGAATATCAAGCTTATGCTGAGTTAAATTAACCACAGCGACACGAAGGCAAGAAGGTTTTTAGGTTAATTAAAGAGTGATGAAAATTATTGGATTTTTGTCCCCGATTACCAAGTTGCACTTGGTAACGATTGAACTGCAACTGAGCTGGCTACAATCCGGCGTTCCCAAGTACAACTTGGGAACGAGAGAAAAAATCTCCGTGCCTTCGTGTCTTTGTGGTGAAAGAAATTAAAGGATTGAATGGATGAATGGGTTTCAGGATACGTTATTGGATTTTGCCGAGGATAACACGCTCGCCGGGTTTCGTTTGCATCGGCTGGAGGTGTTGAACTGGGGCACGTTTCATAACAAGGCCTATACGCTCAATTTGAATGGTCAAAACTCGTTGCTGACGGGTGATATAGGTTCAGGGAAATCCACCTTGGTCGATGCGGTCACCACTTTATTGGTTCCGGCTCATCGCATTAGTTATAACAAAGCCGCCGGCGCGGATAGCAAAGAGCGGTCATTGCGGTCGTATGTAATGGGCTATTTCCGTTCTACGCGCGGCGATTTGGGCGCGAAGCAAGAGGCGTTGCGCGATGCCAATCAATACTCGGTGATTATGGGTGTGTTTTATAACGAAGGTTATGATCAATGGGTGACCTTGGCGCAGGTGTTTTGGTTAAAGGAAGGCCAAAACCAACCGGCAAAGTTTTTTGTGGTGGCGGATCAATCGCTGAGTATCGTTGAACACTTTTCCAACTTCGGTAAGGACATGAATGCGTTGCGCAAACGTTTGCGTGATGCAAAGTTAATCGAGTTGTTTGACAGCTACAAGGACTATGCCGGTGGCTTTCGCAAACGCTTTGGTTTAAAAAACGAGCAGGCGCTAGAGTTGTTTCATCAAACCGTGTCGATGAAGCAGGTGGGCAATCTCACCGATTTTGTGCGCGAACACATGCTTGAAGAAAGCCAGTCGGCGCAAAAGGTGGAGGAACTGATTCGCCATTTTGATGACTTGAATCAGGCACATCAGTTGGTACTCAAAGCCAAACATCAGGTGAGTTTGTTGCAACCGATGGTGGCGGATGGCAAGCGTTATGCCGACCTGCAAAGCGAGCAGGCGCATTGGGAAGCAATGCGCGAAGGTTTGGAAGGTTTTTTTGCCGAACAGAAAATAGCGTTATTGCAAAAACGTGAGCAGAGTTTGCAAACGGATTTAACCCGCACCCAAGCGCAAGTGGAACAGTTGCAACAGCAAAAACAAGATCAGCAAGCGCAACGCGATGAGCTCAAACAGGCGATTAGCGACCAAGGCGGCGACCGTTTAGCGGCATTGCAAAAATCCATCAACGAAGCACAAACGCATAAAACCAAGTGCCAAAATAAATCGGAAGAATATCAAACCTTATTGACGCAGGTGGAATGGCCGATGCCCGCCGATGCCGTGGCGTTTGCGCAAACCCGTCAAGACCTCAGCGGTTTGGCGGAACAAACCGAACAGCAACAAATTGAACTGGAAAACCAGCAACAAGAAATTGCGTTTGAATTTCGTGGGCAAAAGCAAGCGTATCAGGAACTGGACAAACAAATTCAATCGCTCAAACAGCGCAAAAACAATATCGACGAGGCGCAGATTCAGATTCGCCAAGCCTTGTGTCAAGCGTTGGCGTTAGATGAAAGCGATATGCCGTTTGTTGGCGAGTTATTGCAGGTGCGCGAAGAAGACCAGGCCTGGGAAGGCGCGATTGAGCGCATTTTGCATAATTTTGCCTTGTCGTTATTGGTGCCCGACCGCCATTATGCGGCGGTATCGCAATGGGTCGAACAAACGCGATTAAAAGGCCGTTTGGTGTATTATCGCGTGAAAGAGGTTGCATCAGCAGGCCTGCTAAACTTACACGCACAATCCTTAGTGCGCAAGCTATCGATAAAACCCGACAGCGAGTTTTATAACTATTTGCAAGGGCAACTTGCCAAACGATTTGATTATGCCTGCTGTGAATCCTTGGCGGATTTTCGCCGTGAAAAACAAGCGGTGACCTTGCAGGGGCAAGTGAAGTCCGGTGATCAACGTCACGAAAAAGACGACCGCCGTGCGTTGAATGACCGCCGTTTTTATGTGCTCGGCTGGTCTAACCAAGACAAGATTGCCGCGCTGCAAGCGGAAGCGGCGCAGTTGCAAAGCGCGATGTTAAAACAGGCGCAAACCTTGGAAAGCCTGAAACAGCGCATTAACGCGCTGAAACAAAAATTCACCGCCTTGGCGAAGCTCAGTCATTATCAAGATTTTGAAGAACTGAACTGGCAAAAATGGGTCAGTTTGCTGGATAAGTTGCTGGCCGAAAAGGCTGAATTGGAAGCCAGCCACGATCAGTTAAAACTCTTGCAACGCCAACTCGAAGCGTTGGAACAAACCATGCGTCAGACCGAAGACAGCCTAAGCCAACGCCATCGGGAGTTGGGCGATATTCAATCCAAGCTCGACGGCGTGGCGCAAGACCTAACGCAAGCGCAGGACATTTTACGCCAACAGTTTGAAGCAGGGCGTTTGAATGATGCGTTACGCGAAGCGTTAAACCAAGCGCAAGCCGATTGGCAACTGCAGGCGCAACGGGTGGAAAGTATTGAGCCGCGCCAAAGCGAAATGCGCGGCAAATTTCAAGTCGAAATTAACAATTTGCGCGGCAAGCTGGAGCGCCAGCAAACCAAGCTGGTGCAAATGATTAACGATTTTTGTCATCAATATCCTGCTGAAACCAAAGACTTTTCTGCCGATATAGCAGGCCTAGTGGAATTTGAAGGCTTGTTAAATCAGTTATTGGCGGATGATTTACCGCGTTTTGAAGCGCGCTTTAAAGAGCAGCTCAATCAAAATACGATTAATCAAATATCGCATTTTAAAGTGCAACTCAAACAAGCGCAGTTGGAGATCAAAGAACGCATCGACACCATTAATCAGTCGTTAGCGGATATCGATTACAACCCTGGGCGGTTTATTCGGCTGGAAGTCGCGCCGAACCTTGACCCGGAAATTAAGGCCTTCTATCAAGAGCTGGAAGCTTGCACCGAAAACACCTTCACGGGTTCGCAAGATGAGCAATACAGCGAATCGAAGTTTTTGCAGGTGAAAGCCTTGATTGACCGCTTTTCCGGGCGTGAAGGCTTGGTGGATTTGGATAAACGTTGGTCGACGAAAGTCACCGATGTGCGCAACTTTTATCAGTTTTCCGCCTCGGAACGTTATCGTGAAGATGACACAGAACACGAACACTACAGCGATTCGGCGGGCAAATCCGGTGGGCAAAAAGAAAAACTCGCTTATACAGTATTAGCCGCAAGTTTGGCGTATCAGTTTGGGCTGGAGTGGGGCGAAGTGAAATCGCGTTCATTCCGTTTTGTGGTGATTGACGAGGCGTTTGGTCGGGGTTCAGATGATTCGGCGCGCTTTGGTTTGGAGTTGTTTAAACAGCTTAATTTGCAACTGTTGATTGTAACGCCAAAACAAAAAATTCATGTCATCGAGCCTTATGTCGCCAATGTTGGCTTTGTCACCAATCGTGATGGTCGAGAATCACAATTACGCAATCTTACTATAGAGCAACATCTCGAACAAAAAACCAAGTTTCAAGCGTTGAGGGTGCATATCCATGACACCTCTCTCTGAGATTAAAGCTAGGTTATTGAAACGTTGGCTTTCACATTTTTTGCCAGATAGCCTAGAGGCGGAATCGGTGTGTTTTCCGTTACGCATTGGCTTGAAACCGCCGGCCGATAAACAGCTTTTGCAGGACTTTGAAGCGGTCAAGAGCTGGGTGAAAAGCTATGCACAACTTGAAAACCCTGCATTTAAAATCGATTGGCAAACCAAGCGCACCAGTTTGGGTAAAAACGATTTTCCGCAAGCAATTGTTTTTCAAGATGTTGAAAACCTCGCAAAATTTCTTAACAAAACTGGTGAGTTAACGCTTTATCAAACCCTTTGTAATCAACTGATTAATGGCTTTCCTTTACTTAGAACCTTTTGCCAAAAACAGCCGGCTAAAGTGTTAGCACATAACCAGGCCTGGTCGTCGTTATTGCATTTTCTGCACTGGCGTGTCTCGCATTCGAATCCACAAATCTATTTGCGCCAAGTGCCGCTGGCACAGTTTGACAGTAAGTTTTTAGAGGCACATAAAGGGGTATTGGCGGATTGTTTGGATTTGATTTTGCCGCCCGAACAAATCCAGAAAGATTTTAGCCGAGTGAAACAGTTTTGCGCGCGTTATGGTTTTTTAGATCAGACCGAGCAATTACAAGCACGTTTACTCGACCCGAATCAAAGTCTGCAGGGTTTTAAAACAATCAGCGCTCCCTTTGCCGAATGGCAGGGATTTCAATCGCAAACCCTAGGCATTCAGCGGGTGTTTATTACCGAAAATAAAGTAAATTTTTTGGCCTTTCCTGATACGCAGAGCAGCCTGATTTTATTTGGTAAAGGTTTTGGTTTTGAACATTGGAAGCAGTTGGCTTGGCTTAAAGACTTGCCGATTTTTTATTGGGGCGATATTGATACCCACGGTTTTGCGATATTAAATCAATTTAGGCAGGCCTGGTCGCAGACGCAAAGTTTATTAATGGACGAAGCAACGTTATTGGCGCATCAAGACTTATGGGGTTTAGAGCCGCAACCCACTCACGCCGAATTAACCGCGTTAACGCGGCCGGAGCAACAGCTTTATCAGGGTTTGCAACAGAATCGATTTGGGCAAAACATTCGACTGGAACAAGAACGCATCCGCTATACTTGGCTGCGTCAAGTTTTGGATGTTTTCACCACAGAGACATGAAGGTTTTAGAATAAATAAGCAGGAACTTTAGAAACCTTCATGTGCTTTGTGATTCAAAACAACCAAGATTACAACCCTTTTTGGTTTTTTAACAATAAAAACCTTCGTGACTTCGTGTCTCTGTGGTTCAAAAATAAATGAGAACAAAC
>JACUUF010000392.1 GCA_014859465.1 Methyloprofundus sp. | reverse complement strand
GTCATTCCTTTTTGAGAAATTTTAACGAAATGACACAGATTTCTAAACACTACCAATGGCTAAGTTCAAGCCCTGCAAAAAACCAAGTGAACGATCATGCAAAAGGCTCTACAGCTCTTTGAGTGAACGCTGGGTAATGTCCCAACTTGACTTGAACCGGCCATCCACTATTCGATTATTAGCAAACCCTTTTACTGCAAGCCTGATCGCCAGATTTGATACATTGTCATTATTTAGGTCTATCAACCTCTTTTGCTTTAGCTCATCATCAATATCTTTTGAAATTTTGGCAATCAGGATGAATGTAGCATTGTCACCGTCAACTCCCCTAACATAGACCTCACTACAAAGTTCCGAAAGATACTCTTTAACTTTATTTCTTCGAATAATATTACCTTCTACGCTCTTGTAAGGAGACGCTTCCAGTCTTTCTAGATTAATTCCATGCCTTATTATTGTATCCATTAATAACTCATCTCTTAGGCTTTTAGGCGATGGTTCATCCTTAAGGTAACCGATCGCATTATCAGGACTTGGATAATTTACTCTCATATCTATTTGATGATATAGAACAACAATAACACTGAGAATTATTGCCAATAAAAAAAGATACTCCATAACACCCCTCTAGAAAATTATTTTTTTAACGTTTAAATATTCTACTCCAGCGCCTAAATTCAAAACTCCCATCTAGAGTTAAGCAATCTGATAAACAGCAATAAGATAAAAATCTTGACACTACATCACCAACTCTTTGTGTTGGTGATGTTAATCCCATTTTGCAGGCTAAAACCTCTCTAAAAAACTCAATCTCTATTATAGTAAGTAGTTGATATCTTCATCCGCTAGTTTAGCACCACACAATTTCTGAATTAAAAAGTCAGCTATATACTCATCATCGCTAACCACCCAATTTAAAACTTTGTCAGCAATTTTGTGTCTGTCTTCGCCGTTTGGAAATAACTCCCAACCTTTTTGACTAGATAGGCATGGTAATTTTTCCATCAAAAACTTTTTGGCTCCTGCTAAATCTTTAAATTTAGGGGCATCCCAGTCTCGGCTATCAAGCCATTCACTAATCTGAGTTTGCGTTAGTTGTAAATCACGCATAATAATCGGTTCGAAAGATGAATAGTCTTGGAATGTTGTGCCATTACGCTTCAAGGCTACCTCTTTTACTAGCCTATCCACCACTTTATAGTATTGCTTTTCAATAAACTCTTTGACCAGTGGTGTTTTTATAAACTCATCCCAATCAAATTCGGGCACATCAACCTTAATAGTGGTGCCTGCACGCTGTTTATTTTTTTCTGTTTTACGAAACCGAAATTCTTTATTGATCAAGTTCATAGTCCATCCTTTCATCATAAAAAGTCTAAAACATCATTGTTATATCTTGGTGGTTCGACACAAGAGTATGCATCGCCATCTTCTAAAAAATTAAAGTTATACAGACCAGATTTTAAATACTGCCGTATAAAAAACAATGGATCTGAAAGCGTAATTTCCAGTAAATCAAAAGGCGCTACTGGAATAGCATTGCTGTAATTATTTAAAGCATCGCCTTCTACATACGATGGAACTTCCATGCGACGCATAAAACCATCTTTGCACAACAGAAAAAAGATTATCCTGTTAATAAAAGCATCTCTCACCAGGTTATGGTGCTTCACCAATATATTAAGCTGATCTGCGACTTGTTCTTGTAAAACAACATTTACCAAAACAAGTTCATTAGCGGCAAGTTTCGATGAGGTAACACGTTTAAATGAATCGGACAAGCGTGTTCCCTGTAATTCTTGCCCCATTCGAGTGATCTCATTTTTAAGCACTTGGTTTAAAAATGAATCGCGTTTTAAGCTCAGGTGAATGAGTTTTTTGCTAAATTCATCATGCAGTGTTTTGACAACTCGAAAACTAACTTTTTTTGTTTTAACACTATCCTTTTCCACTTCGCATCCTCCTTCTTGCTGAGAAGGTTAAATAATAAAACTAAGAACCTCGAATGTAAAGAATTTTCTCTACACTCTTATTCAAATAAGCATGCATAATATTAACCAATACAATTTTCGAAGTCATTAAGCCTGCACCGGCTTGCATTTCCACGATATCGAACAGTTGATGCAAGTGGTTTATGAACT
>JACUUF010000391.1 GCA_014859465.1 Methyloprofundus sp. | reverse complement strand
CAGGTTTTCGTTTCGGTACATCAAACGAATTCAGTATATGGGGCTGGCAAAGCCAAAAAAAATTAAAATTAAAACAGCGCCCACTTGTAGTGATGGAGTGTTCTGTTATATCTGGCTCATATATGGGATTAGGTTATGGGAAAGAAGCTGAGGAGTTGATGATGCGTTTAAAACAAGCCGGCCAAGCTCGTGGCGGAAACTTTGCGTTATTGTGGCATAACTCGCACTTTCAAAATATGGAAGATAGAACCTTGTTTGAAAAGATGGTACTTCATTAAATGGATTTTTTATTCGTCGCAATTTTTCTATTGTTCCCCGCAATCACACTTGTATTACTTCAACGCGCTGGATTTTCTGTCCTTCGCGTTGGACTTCCGCAGTTTGTTGTCATATCACTTTTTTTCTTTGCTTTTTTGGGAACGTTACCGCTTTATTTTGGTTGGGATGAGTACCGTGTAAATGTTGGGGTGACTGATAGATTACTCGTTTTTCAAGTAATGTTGTTCTCTGGGATTACTATGTTATTCGCAGTGGTTGGTGCTGTTTTTGCTAAAACGGTTTTTAACAAGCCAGCAATTTTGAATAGGTTTGAAACTATTCAGATAAACCGCAAGGAGGCTCGATTCCTTTTGTTGTTAGTTGGATTTGTTCTGGTAGTTCTTTATGTTTATCTGAATAAAATACCCAAGGTAGCTTTGCTAGTTGCACTATTTGACAGTGTCTCTGAGTCAAAAATAGCACGGAGCATGATGGGTAATGACTTTTCAGGAAAGTACCATTGGTACAGTTTGGTGATTCATGATTTGGCTAACATCCTGACGTTTAGTTTTTTTGCTTTGTACTTAGCGGTTAGAAAAAAAATATATTTATTCTTGTTTATTATTACGTTTTTTGTGAGTGCTTTCACTGCTTTAATGGCGACTGAGAAAGGGCCATTTGCTTGGTTGCTGATTGGACTTTTTCTAGTTTATGTTTTAGTTAAAAGCAGCGGACGATATCCATTGAAACAGCTGATTGTTTTCTTTGCTATTGTTTTAACCTTTATAGCATTATCTTATATGTTTTTCATGGGAACGGGAGAGCTTGGGCAAGCTTTTTTAAACCTATTTTCACGTGCTTTTGCGGGTTCGATTCAACCTGCATATCATTATTTAGAATTTTTTCCAGATCACCAAGATTTTCTTATGGGCGCAAGCTTTCCAAATCCAGGTGGGTTATTGCCACATCAACCTTATGCTTTAACAAAGGAAGTGATGAATTGGGTCAACCCTTCTGGTGTTGAGATAGGCATTGTCGGTTCCATGCCAACCGTATTCTGGGGTGAAGCCTATGCTAATTATGGTTTGGTTGGTGTATTTTTTATTCCTTTTATTATTGGTTTTTTACTGTATTTAGTTGATGTAGTTATATCAAAATTTATAGATACACCATTTAAAATTGGCTTTTATGTTTGGCTGTTGATTCACTACAAAAGTTTAAGTATCACAGGCTTTACAGGATACTTAATTGATTTTTATTTAATTGTTTTATCTTTTATTTTTGTTTTGATAATTTCGATATCTAATAAGTTAAAAATAAAGTTGAAGGCTAGATGCTAGTAGAGTTTTTAAAATGCCTTCTAAAAAGCCAGCACATAAAGAGTAAGTATGAATAAATTAAAAATTGCAAATATCGTTTTAAACGATTTCACAAACGATTCTAGAGTTTTAAAAACATCACGTACCTTAAGTGATCTTGGTTATTCAGTGACTGTTGTTGCCATGCATAAAACTGGTCTTTTAGATCAAGAAGTAATCGGTGATATTGCTCTTGATCGCATAAAGTTGATATCAAGGCCTTGGCCAAAACTCAAGCCAATTCAATTCCTTAAATATTTAGAGTATGTTGTTCGTGCTGTTTGGCGTTACAGAAAGACAGATATTTGTCACTGTAATGACCTTAATTCACTACCTATAGGCTTATTAATAAAGTTTCTCGGTAAAAACGTGAAGGTTGTTTACGATTGTCACGAGTACGAAACTGAAATCAATGGGTTGAAAGGAATACAAAAAGCATTAAAGAAACTTTTGGAGCGATTTTTAATCCGATTCGCTGATGAGGTGATTACGGTAAGTGATTCGATTGCGAATGAGTATTCACGACT
>JACUUF010000390.1 GCA_014859465.1 Methyloprofundus sp. | reverse complement strand
GTTTTCTGGATATTTTAGAATTTATGGCGATCAAAAAACTATTCGATGTTTTGGAGCTGCTTGTTGAGTAGCGGCATAGACCTTAACAAACTTAATAAATTGCCGAAAAGAAACCGCTCAAATGCCTGTTTGCTCACCACTTGCCTATGGTTTTTACTAAATCTTAGTGGTTAGCGATGGAAAAACAGTACCGTTTTTATGCTGCTGTTAGGGTTAAAACATAGCAGTTTTGAAAGGCTTTATCGAGTAATTTTTTCAACGGTCCATCCACTAATAGATACAATAATATCCACTTTCTGTTTTGCTGCGCTATAATGGATATAACTGTATCCATTTGGTCTTTGCGGATGAATTTTACCTTACTTGATGATACCGATGTAAGCCAAGCCTATGCGGCTTATTTAC
The DNA here is from genome assembly GCA_014859465.1 of Methyloprofundus sp. Taxonomy (GTDB): domain Bacteria; phylum Pseudomonadota; class Gammaproteobacteria; order Methylococcales; family Methylomonadaceae; genus Methyloprofundus. Next base: position 1,757 of record JACUUF010000390.1, on the reverse strand, counting down.
GTGAGTTACGAAAGCAGGCAAAGCTGTCACGAGCGGCGCTTGCTGAGCGAAGCTGTGTACCTGCGGCCACCATTAAGAAATTTGAGCTGACCGGGCAAATTTCATTTCGCCAATTGCTGTTGCTTTGGCAAACACTTGACTCGCTAGATAGGCTCTATCAACTCATACAGCCTAACAAAGAGCGCGCCATTATGCCCACGAGTATTGATGAGGTGCTAAAAGATGAGTTTTAAACCCATTCAGAAACTCACTGTAACTCGTACGTTAAGCTCAGGTGAACAGATATCTGTTGGAGTCTTGGCGCAGAATCGGCAAGGCGTTTTTTTTCAGTATGCTGACGACTATTTGCAGCAGTTTGGTAATTTATCACCTTTTACCTTGCAAGCGAATGCGCAAGTTCAAGTTGCACCTAAAGCGCCGCACCAGGGTGTACATGGCGTATTTGGAGATTGTTTGCCCGATGGCTGGGGCATGTTGTTACAAGATCGTATTTTCCGGCAAAAGGGCATCCTGCCTAATCAATTAACGGCGATGGATAGACTGGCCTTTGTCGGTGATAAAGGCATGGGTGCATTGTCTTTTTCTCCGGTGTCTGAGTTTTCAGACACCACGCACGCGGATATTGATTTAGCTGTCTTGGGCTTAGAAGCACAAACGCTGTTTGATGCTTCAATGTCAGATTATATGGATGATAATCACGATGAGTTAGATGGGCATACTCAACAGGTATTGGCCGCATTAGTCGCCGGAGGTAGTTCGGGGGGAGCAAGACCCAAGGCACAGATTTATATGCCCGCAGGGGAAACTCAGCATTGTCGAACCTTTGCTCAGCCTGTAGATGAGGCTTGGCTGATTAAGTTTACCTCTAAAAATCTCGCGCTCGGGCATGAAGAAGGTTTGTGCGAGGCGGTCTATTTACAAATGGCTGAGCAAGCTAAGTGTCAACCACCGCTATGGCAACTGATTGAAGCACCAACTACAAGCGGTGCGTCTGCCTGGTTAGCGCTCAAGCGTTTTGATTATGTCACTCAACAGACCAATTTAAGCGGCAATCGCAGTTCAGGTCGCCTGCATATGCACAGCGCTTGCGGGCTGCTGGATGCAGACTTTAGAACGCCAAGTTTAGATTACATTGATTTAATTAAAGCCAGCCGTCAGTTGTGTAAATCGCCAGCGGCTGGACAGCTGCAATTTCGCCGTGCCGTATTTAACCTGCTGTCGTCTAATCAAGACGACCACAGTAAAAACTGGGCGTTTTTGCAAGCGGATGACGGTCAATGGGATCCTGCACCTTTTTACGATGTTACTTACAGCCCACATCCATTCAACGAACACGCCACTGCGTTCGGTGGTTATGGCAAAGCGCCACCGCTTAAGGTGATGCAAAAACTTGCTACCAGTGCTGGCTTTGCGAATTGGAATGATGCAAAGCAAGTCATTGAAGAAGTCGCAGAAGCCATCAGCCAATTTACGTATCTGGCACAGCAGCAAGGGATCAGTAAAACAACAGTGTCTGCGATTGCTAAGACACTGGATCAGCGCAAACAAGAAAATGCAGCGCTTTTTCTATAACAATAAGGAAGGACAGCAATGAAGCTCGGCCGAAACGATCCTTGCCATTGTGGCAGTGGTAAAAAATTTAAACGTTGTTGTATGAGCAGCGGCTCCAAGCAACATGCCCAAGTCTTTGATGATGTTGAAGCCATGTTGGCAATGAATCCAAATTTAAGCAGTGATGAACTCAATGCAGCTTTACA
>JACUUF010000094.1 GCA_014859465.1 Methyloprofundus sp. | reverse complement strand
AAGAATAAGTCATGATTAATATTGAACCGATTTCTCCAGCTGCGCCTATTGCTCGTTTTATTTGTACGATATTGTTTTTTTATAACAAAAAGCAAAAGAATAAGTCATGATTAATATTGAACCGATTTCTCCAGCTGCGCCTATTGCTCGACCGGTTAAAATTCATCGTGATGAAGAGAGAAGAAGCAATCAGAACTCCGCTTCTAAATCAAAAAAAAGCAAGCACAACTAGATGATGATGTAGATGATGTACAACATATTGATGAAATTGTTTAATGGATACTGATTTACTCATTATTATTGTCTCGTGTTTTTCTTTACTTGCTCTAGGTTTGTTGTGGCTAGCATTAGAACAGCGAAAGTTAAAAAGCATAAATGAAGTTTTAGCTGAGCAGATCGACAGTATGTCTAAAGATATTGCCGGATTATGTTCGGCTGCTGTTACTGTTGATTCACGGATTGCTATTAGCGCAGAGCAGATGGCTGATTTGCTTGATAAATTAGGTGATTATGAACATAAAGAATCCGAAGCATCCCCTTATCATAGTGTTATTCAAAGAGTTCGTTCTGGTGCTAGTGCACAAGAGTTAATTAAAGACTGTGGCTTGAGTCGAGAAGAGGCTGCTTTGTTGATTAAAGTGCATGGTAGTCGCTCTAATTAATTTGTCATTATATTTAATAAAGCTCCAGCTAAGCCGATAACCTAAATATCTGAGAGGTTATTACCATGTCTAACTATCTACTTGCTTTTCTTTTTACTTGCTTATCTATCGTGCATCGGCCTCTTTGGGCAGTGGAGTATTCGGCTGATATTTTAAATGCTTTTTGGGAAAGTAAGTCGAGTAAAACGGCATGCGATTTAACTCAGGCAATTCCTAATTATGGTGAGGCATTTTTCTCCCTGCGCCCAGAAGAACCGTTGCAATTTGGTGTTTATCAGGCGCGTAACCAAGGATTTATTGTTGGTAAGGCAAGCTTATCGGCATTGCCAGCGCCGTGGCGGCATGAATTTACGCATTTAAAAAACTATCCGGTTTATATAGAGCAACGCGTTGAGTCAAAATATCTTTCGGTGTTTGGTGTTGATGCAGAAGCAATGGTTGATGTGTTATTAGGCGCTGAATTTCCTACCTTCACTTATATAAATACCTATCAAGGCAAGCCTATTGAACAGGTAAGGGTCACTGTTTCTGCGGTAAACTTTCCTGCTGCGTATACTCAATTCATTGCTTGCAGACAGCAGTTGTTACCTTATGCAATGGCATCTTTACAGGACAGGGTGTTTTATTTCTCTGAGGCTGGTAAGCAAGTTAATAAACAAGATTTTTTGCTGATTGAGAAAATAGTTGAGTACATGCAGGTAATGAAAGATACTCGGTTAGTGATAGCTAGTTATACCCAAAGTATAGGTAAGGCAGATGAGCACTTATTTAAACCTAGAGCGAAAAAAATTGTCGATTTATTGGTAAAGCAAGGGCTTCAAGCATCGCGTATTGCAGTGCAGTCTAGATTTTCAGCCACTGATTTAGAAAATAATGACAAAACGTTTCGTGTGCATGTGTTTGGTCCTGATGTTTTAAAGATGTTTTGGTTTAATAAGGGGAGTTTGCATTTAACAGCTAAAGAAAAGCAGCGCTTAGACTTGGTTGCGCAATATATGCAGCATCAAACGAAAGCGCTGACCATTAATAGTCATACTGATGGTATGGGGCGCAAGGCGAATAATATGCTTGTAGCACAAAAGCGCGGCGATGTTGTTAGGCGATATTTGCAGGCTCAAGGCGTACCAGCAGATAAGTTAATTGTGCGAGCTTATGGTGAAACAAAACCTATTGCAAGTAATCGTACGCGAGAAGGTCAGGCGAAAAATCGGCGTGTTGAATTAAGTTTTGCGCGTTGATTTGGGGTAAATACAGTAATATTCTGTACCTGGTACAGTATTTACTTCGAATTCGATAATCTATGTGCTTGTTAGTTTTGAAGTTTTGTAAATAAAGAAATTTCTCCTTGAAATTTAAAAAAAGATAATCCATAATAGCCGTTCTTCAACGCTAGTGGTTGTTGACATTATGGTTACTGTGTCGGTCCTCTCGCAACGATATTCTGTTAACCCCGCCAGGCCCGGAAGGGAGCAACGGTAGCAGAAGATTCGTGTGCCGAGATGTGGCTGACATAGTAGCCGCCCAATCTAAAAATCTACCACCCAGCCATGAATCATCAGGTTCTCGCTAGAAAATGGCGTCCGCATAATTTCACTGAAATTGTTGGTCAAGAGCATGTTAGTCAATCACTGATTAATGCTTTACAACATAATCGTTTACACCATGCTTATTTATTTACAGGCACACGCGGTGTAGGAAAAACCACTATTGCTAGGATCTTAGCAAAAGCAATTAACTGCGAAAATCTTCAAGATTATAATCCCTGTGGGCTTTGTGCTGTCTGTATGGCTTTGGATGAAGGGCGTTTTCTTGATTTAATCGAAGTTGATGCCGCCTCTCGTACAAAAGTCGAAGATACGCGCGATTTATTAGATAATGCCCAATACGCGCCGAATAGCGGAAAATACAAAGTCTATTTAATTGATGAAGTACATATGCTCTCAGGGCATAGTTTTAATGCTTTACTCAAAACCTTGGAAGAGCCGCCTGAGCACGTTAAGTTCTTACTAGCGACGACTGATCCACAAAAAATTCCTGTCACTGTTTTATCGCGTTGTTTACAATTCAATTTAAAGCGCCTATCAATCAGCCAAATTAGTGAGCAAATGGCTTACATTCTTGGTGAAGAAAAAATCGACTTTGAAACAAGTGCTTTGCGTTTATTGGCGCGTGCCGCTGATGGCAGTATGCGTGACGGATTGAGCCTGTTAGATCAAGCTATTGTCTACGGTAATGATGTGATTACTACGCAGACGGTCAGTCATATGTTAGGTACCATTGCTCAGCAACCAGTAGAAGACTTGCTGCGCAGCTTAGCGGAAAATAATGCCGCAAGCGTATTGCATAAGGTCAAAGAAATGGCTGAATTAACGCCTGATTTTGCCAGTGTATTGCAGCAACTATTACATGTTTTACATCGCTTAGCACTGGTGCAGCAGGTACCCGCTATAGCCGAAGCTGATGATGATACTGATATATTGCGTGAACTTAGTCCCTTATTTTCAGCTGAAGAATTGCAGTTGTATTATCAAATTGCCTTAATGGGGCAAAAAGATTTAAGTTTATCTCCCGACCCAAAGTCTGGTTTTGAAATGATTTTGCTGAGAATGCTTGCATTTAATCCGCAAAAAAATACTGTAAGCACGCAAAAAATTGCTCCAACTATTACGCAAAAGCCGTTTCCTGCTATAGCCACAGGGCCAGTAGTTAGGCCTACAGCGCAAGCGAGCGAACCAGCAGGCATGCAGTCTAAATCAGAGTCATTGGCTTATACGGAAGAGCTATCCTGGCATGAGGTCGTTGCAGCGCTGAATATTGTTGGCCTAACTCGCGAATTAGCGAATAATTGTATTCTCGAGGTGGTTGACGAACAGCAATGTTGCTTGATTTTAGATCCTAAGCAGGCGCAAATTAGAAGTCCTCGATCAGAAGAAAAATTACAAGCAGCCGTGCAAGCTTATTATGGTCGTCCGCTCAAATTGGTGATTAAAACAGAAGCCGTTGTTGCTGATACGCCAGCCGTACAAATACAAAAAGATAAAATTAACCGTCAACAGCAAGCTGTTGATGCGATTGATAACGATGAAAATATACAGGCATTAAAAGCAAATTTTGATGCTCGTGTGATTCCTGGTTCAATCGAGCCAGTTCAAAATAATGATTAGGAGAACTCAATGAAGGGCGCACTCGGCAACATTATGCAGCAAGCTCAAAAGATGCAAGAAGATATGCAGAAAGCTCAGGCTGAACTAGAAAACGTGGAGGTAACCGGAGAATCTGGCGGTGGCATGGTTAGCATTCTAATGACGGGAAAAAGAGAAGTGCGTAAAGTGTCCATTGATGATGCTTTAGTAGGTGATGACAAAGAAATGCTCGAGGATTTAGTTGCTGCTGCGATTAATGATGCGGTACGTAAAGTGGCTAAATTAAAAAAAGAAAAAATGAGTGACGTTACTGCTGGCATGCCTATTCCTCCTGGATTTAAAATGCCATTCTAAATATGCAAAAACAAGGCTTATTAACTGACGTCATTGATGCTTTGTGTTGTTTGCCGGGAGTTGGCCCTAAATCTGCGCAACGTATGGCATTGCACTTGTTTCAGCGCGACCGAGGTGGCGCTGAGAATTTAGCTAAAGCATTGCAATTAGCCGTCGATAAGCTGGGCAATTGTAAAAAATGTCGCACTTTAACTGAGCATGAATTATGCAGTATTTGTGCTAGCGCTGCGCGTGATCAGCAGGTGGTTTGTGTGGTGGAAAGTCCGGCCGATGTTTGGGTGATTAATCAAGCAACAGAATATCAGGGTGTATTTTTTGTTTTAAATGGCCGTTTATCGCCTTTAGACGGCATTGGGCCTGATGAAATTGGCATAGCTCAGCTTGAACAGCAATTAGCAGGTCAGCAGATAACGGAGCTTATTCTTGCTACTAATTCTACGGTCGAGGGTGAGGCAACTGCGCATTTTATTGCTCAGATGGCTTTGTCTCATCATGTAAAAGTGAGTCGCCTTGCGCATGGTGTGCCCGTTGGTGGTGAGCTTGAATTTATTGATAGCAGTACTTTAGCGCATGCTTTTAGCGGGCGTCGCGAAATTGAATAGGATGGGTTATGACTGATTGTTTTTTTTGTAAGATGGTTACTGGTGAAATTAAGCCTGATATAGTTTACGAAGATGAGCAAGTTCTTGCCTTTAGAGATATTCATCCCCAAGCACCCACTCATATCTTGGTTATTCCTAAGCAGCATGTGGCGACTTTAAATGATTTACAGGATACAAAACTTGCTGGGCATTTATTGCAAACTGTTGCGCGGATTGCCGCAGCAGAGGGCATAGCCGAAGCAGGTTATCGCACTGTGATTAATTGCAATAATGCAGGCGGACAGGCGGTCTATCATTTGCACTTGCATTTATTAGGTGGGCGTCAAATGACTTGGCCTGCTGGATAGTAGTATGTTGAGTAATGTCGCTGTAGAGCAGGCTTTTGAGTGGGCTGAGCGATTAACATGTCAAAGCGATTTCAATTCTTTAACCAATGAAATGGTGGCTATTTTAGAGTCATTATGTGGCGTGCAACTGGTTGCTGTTTATGAGGTTTTTGGCGGCAGACAGGTCAAAACAAATGAAAGTGGAAGTTTTGTGTGGAAAAGGTTATTCGTCGTTTTCCAGTTGATTTTTCCCAGCAAGAATACCGCGATGAGTATGCAGATTTATTAAATACGCTTGTTGTCGAGGCTGATATTCAGATTGTTGACTATAAGCTTTATCGCTTGTTGTTATTGCATATACCTAATTCTATCGGGCCACATAGAACCCTATTACTTAAAGCTGAAATTAACCAGCAATTGATTGAGTTGTGCAGGCGTTTATTGGCTATTTATGCAAATAAAGTGCAGTTACATGATAATAAAGAACGTGATTTACTGACGCGTTTACCGAATAGGCAGTCTTTTGACATGCGCTTATTTCAGGTGTGTGAGTATTTTCATGAGCATCATTTAAGTGATTTAGTACAAGATAAAGGCTCTTGGATTGCCATGCTGGATATTGATCATTTTAAAACGGTGAATGACTCTTTTGGGCATTTATATGGTGATGAAGTGTTATTGCATTTTAGCCAAATTATGGAAAAAAGTTTTCGTTATAATGACTTCTTATTTCGTTTTGGCGGTGAAGAGTTTGTTGTCATTCTAAATCTTGTTGATATGGCTTCTGCTAGAGATGTTTTTGAGCGCTTTAGGGAAACCATCGCACAATTTAAATTTCCAACCGTAGGGCAGATTACTGTAAGTATTGGCGTGACGCATATTGACAGTCATGCCTTGCCCGCAAGTTTATTAGACCATGCGGATAAGGCTTTATACCATACCAAAGGATCAGGCCGTAATCAGGTGGTTTTTTATGAGGATGTAGATATAGAAACGCCGGTTAATGACGACTCAGATATTGAATTATTTTAACGCTACATTTTTTCGCGTAACTTCAGAAAGCGTTGATAACGAGCCTCTGAAATAGCACCGCTTTCTACCGCTGTACGTATTGCGCAGCCTTTATCCTGTACATGACTGCAGTCATTAAATTGACATTGATCTAAATAGCTCTGGAATTCTCTAAAGCCATAAGCTAATTGCCCCTCAGAAAGTCCTGCTAAGCCAAAAATTGCCACGCCCGGGCTATCAATGAGATCCCCGCCCTCAGGTAAATGATATAGCGTTGCCGCCGTTGTTGTATGTCTGCCGTGCTTGGTTATTTCAGAAACCGTGTTGGTTTTGAGATTTTTATCTGGAATAAGTGAATTGGTTAACGATGATTTTCCTACCCCTGACTGACCGGTGAAGATATTAATTTTATCGGTTAATGCCCGTTTTAATTGATCGATACCCATATTATCTAACGCACTGACCCGAAATAACGAGTAACCAAGTTTGGTATACGTTTCGAGTTCGTTTTCAATTCTTGTTGATGTGCTTAAATCTGCCTTGTTATAAATCAGTAGCGCATCAATATTGCGGTTTTCACAGATAGCCAAATATTGATCAATAAGCAAGAAATCACAATACGGTTCCGTTGCAAACACCACAAAAATCTGATCGATATTCGCTGCAACGGGGCGCGTTTTACTGCCTTTGTTAGGTCGTTCTAACAGTGAATGACGTGGCAGAAGTTCTTCGATTCGACCTTGCTCGGGTGCGACAATAATAAGCTTAACTTTATCTCCTGCGGCAACGGTTTCTAGTTTTCTGCGTGTTTGGCAAAGGATGATTTCGTTATTGACTTCAACGGCGATACCTTGGCCTAGGTGGGAAATAACGAGGCCTGAATAAAGTTCTGTCATGAGAATACGTTAGCTGGATTAAGTAAGGTTTTAGTGCATTATAAAAAGCACAAAGGCCGCAGAGAAAATAGACAATAAATTCTCTGTGGCCTTTGTGTGCTAGGTTTAGCTTGTGCTTATAATTTAGGCTCTAAATGCGCAATACGAATTGCCGCAGGTGGATGGCTATAATGAAAAGCAGAAAATAAAGGATCCGGTGTTAAAGTGCTGGCATTCTCTTTATAAAGTTTGACTAATCCACTGATTAATTTGCTCGCTTGTGCATGTTCTGCTGCAAAATCATCGGCTTCAAATTCAAACTTACGCTGAAAATAAGCGCTAATCGGCGTCATAAACGTAGTAAAAACAGGTGAAACCAGTATAAAGAGTAGTAAAGCCGCAGCATTAGACGCTGTGTTGACGCCTAGACCGGAAAAGAACCAGTTCTGAGTAATTAGCCAACCTAAAATACCCAAACTAATCAGGCTCATAATCGAACTAGCAACCAGCATTTTAAGCACATGTTTACGCTTAAAGTGACCGAGCTCATGTGCTAGTACGGCTTCCATTTCATCATCATCCAATGATTCAGCCAGGGTATCAAAAAATACGATGCGTTTATTGCTGCCCATCCCTGTGAAATAAGCATTACCGTGGCCGGAGCGTTTTGAGCCGTCCATAATGAAAATGCCGTTACTACTAAAGCCACAGCGATCTAATAATTGATTGATGCGTTCTTTTAAAGTGCCCTCTTCTAAGGGGGTAAATTTGTTAAATAAAGGCGCAATCACGGTTGGATAAAGCCAGCTCATTAATAATGAGAAGCTCATTAAAATTACCCATGTCCAGATCCACCAAGTGTCGCCTATGGCTTGCATAACCCATAAAATTAAAGCTAATAAAGGCAGACCAATGACGGCAACTAAAGCAAGTTGCATCAGTTGATCTTTGATGAACTGGTTTATCGTGCTTTTGTTAAAGCCATATTTTTCTTCGATAACAAAGGTTTGATAAAGTGTCGTTGGTAATTCGAATAAGGACATGAGTAAGAAAATGCTTGCTAATGAGGCAATTCCTGTCGCGATAGCCGAGAATTCAAAGCGAGTCCAAAAATCGAAAATCAAGTTAATACCACCACCCAGTGTGAATAGTAATAAAAAAACGATACCGACAACGCTATCAATATCGCCTAGCTTACCTTTTTCTATGGTGTAATCGGCTGCTTTTTGATGTGCTTCTAAGCTAATTGATTCTGTAAAAGCTTCCGGTACTTGATTACGATGCTTAAATACATAGCTAGCTTGACGCTTAGAGAGCCAAAATTGTACGGTATAAGAAATAACCAGGGCGGCTAAAAAAATGTAGGTAAAAGTATTCATTTATGGATAAATTTAAAGAGTTAAAAAAGGGCTTAGTTGAGCATTAGCTATACAGATTAGCCAATGCTACAATTTACCGCAACTTTAAATGAATATATGGACTGAGTAAATGACTCAAAATGCGCAAAATCTTATCTGGATTGATTTGGAAATGACGGGCTTAGACCCAGATAATGATTTAATTATCGAAATAGCCACCGTGGTGACGGATAAATATTTGAATGTCTTAGCGACAGGCCCGGTGCTGGCTGTGCATCAAAGTGATACAGCACTTGCTGCTATGGATGCTTGGAATCAAGAGCATCATGGTCAATCTGGGCTGATTCAGCGTGTCAAAGCTTCAGCGGTTAATGATGCGCAAGCTGAACAGCAAACCATCGAATTTTTAAAGCAATGGGTGCCAGCGGGTGCATCGCCTATGTGCGGTAATAGTATTGGTCAGGATCGGCGTTTTTTATACAGGCGCATGCGTCAATTAGAGGAATTTTTTCATTATCGTAATGTCGATGTTTCGACAATTAAGGAATTAGCGGCACGCTGGGCACCTGAAGTAAAAGCGTCATTCAAGAAAAAAGAAACGCATCAAGCTTTAGAGGATGTTATTGAGTCTATTGAAGAGTTAAAGCATTATCGTGAGCATTTTATTAAACTCTAATTAGGTCTTAGCATGAACTCATTAATTGCCGTTGCTTTTGGTGGCGCCGCTGGCGCGGTTCTGCGCTTCTTAGTTTCGTCGGGTGTTTATCAATGGTTAGGTCGAGGGTTCCCTTACGGTACATTGGCTGTTAATATTATTGGCTCTTTTTTTATGGGTTTATTGACGGAAGCTTTAATTTTGCAGCGTATTCCCGTTAGTCTTGAGTATCGTGCTGCTATTTTGGTTGGTTTTTTAGGTGCGTTTACCACGTTTTCTACTTTTTCATTAGAAACCATTTATTTACTTGAGCAAGGTAATGTATCTAAGGCATTATTAAATATAACTATTAGCATTTTTGCTTGTTTATTTGCAGTCTGGATAGGATTACTAATGGCAAGGACACTATTTATGTACTCGGGCGGTGTTGTGCGCAGCACTGAAGGGGTATTCCCGTATGCCTTATTGGTCGTTAATGCGATAGGTATATTTTTGATCGGTTTAATTGCGACAACGTTGCTGCAGAAAGTTGATCTTATTGAAGCGTATAAAGTCGCTATTGCCGTTGTTTTGGTGGGTGTTTTTATTACCTTGTCGGGCTTGTATTTGATCCTGTATTTGATTGAAGGTGGCTTTTCCATAAAAACGCATGTGCATTTAATGCTCAGCGTTTTTGTAAGTAATACCTTGGTTTGTTTGTTTTCTTTGTGGGTAAGTTTATTAGTCGGTAAGCAATTATGAGTCAAACAAAGATTACCATGGTGCGTGTTTATACTTTAGAAGGTCATGACCATTTAAACCAAACCTTAGAAATTTTACAGCACGAGAAAGTTGCCGGCGTTACGGTAATCAGAGGTATTGCTGGTATAGGCTCGACAGGAGAATTGCATACTTCATCGCTATTGAGTTTATCTTTGGAGTTGCCGATTATTATTGAATTTCATGATGCGCCAGAAAAGATAGCCGGCATTATTGCCGCACTTAAAGCTAAGTTAGACCTTAAGCACATTGTCAGTTGGCCTGCTACTGCACATATTTAAAGCATAATAGATTATTTCTTAAGCTAATTTTAAAAACTAAAAGGTAACAATTAACATGTTAGATCCGCAATTATTTAGATCAGATCTTGAGTCTGTGCAAGTGCAATTAAAAAGACGTGCCATCGATTTCGATGCTGATTTTTATACTGATTTAGAAAATAGACGTAAAGCGATACAGGTTAAAACTCAAGAATTACAAAATGAACGTAATTCTCGCTCGAAGGCGATTGGTCAGGCAAAAGCAAAAGGTCAAGATGTACAGCCTTTACTGGATCAAGTGCAGGGGTTTGGTGAGCAACTGAAAGAAGCTGAGATTGAGCTTGCTGGCGTGCAGGCGCAAATGCAGGGGTTAATGGAGAGCTTGCCTAATATTCTTGATGCTTCCGTACCGGCTGGTAAAAGTGAGGACGATAATGTTGAGCTTAGTCGTTGGGGTGAGGTGCCTAAGTTTGATTTTGCAGTGAGAGATCATGTCGATTTGGGGACATTGCATAAAGGTATGGATTTTGAAGTCGCGGCAAAAATTACCAGTGCGCGTTTTGTTGCTTTAAAGGGTAATATTGCTCGTCTACAAAGAGCTTTAATTCAATTTATGCTAGATACGCATTCAGTTGAGCATGGTTATGAAGAAACCTATGTGCCTTACATTGTTAATGCGGATAGTTTGTACGGCACTGGCCAGTTGCCTAAGTTTGCTGATGATTTATTTAAGGTAAGTTCTGATCCGGATTTATATTTAATTCCGACAGCTGAAGTGCCAGTGACAAATATTGTACGCAATGAAATTGTTGATAATGCCGATATGCCCATGAAAATGGTCGCGCATACGCCGTGCTTTCGTAGTGAGGCAGGGGCTTATGGTCGTGATGTGCGCGGTTTAATTCGCCAGCATCAATTTGAAAAGGTTGAATTAGTGCAAGTAGTCAGAGCAAGCGAGTCTGAGCAAGCGCATGAAGAGTTGACGGCGCATGCTGAGGCTATATTGCAAAAGTTAAACTTACCGTATCGTAAAGTTTTATTGTGTGCGGGCGATACCGGTTTTTCTTCAGCGAAAACTTATGATTTAGAGGTTTGGTTGCCGGGGCAAGAAACTTATAGAGAAATTTCTTCTTGTAGTAATTTTAAGGATTTTCAAGCGCGACGGTTAATGGCGCGCTGGCGTAATCCTGAAACAGGTAAGCCCGAATTAGTGCATACTTTAAATGGTTCAGGTTTGGCGGCAGGTCGGACTTTAGTGGCTGTGATGGAAAATAACCAAACAGCTGAGGGGAATATAAATATCCCTGAAGTATTGCAGCCTTATATGGGCGGATTAACAGTGATTAAGGCAGGTAAGTAAACCAGAGTTGGTCTATTGTGGGGCGTACGCGATGAGGATATCAGTTGCTCTATTGGCTGGTCTTGCTTTGTTTGGGAGTTGCGTTAATGCTAAGGAGGATGAGGAAAATAAAGCCTTGGATTTTTCTTTGCATTGGACAATGAAACAGTATGCGCCAGTTATCATTCAGCATCGAAAGGATAAGACACTGGATATTCGAGGCCTTTTTGAATCTAAAGAAGAGGAATCGAGTATAGATCTCGATGCTCATTTTGAACGGCCACATAAAGAAAATAACGATACAGAAGTTACCCCAGATGGCTTAGGTGTAGGTATTAAGCTTGGGATTTAATACATAAAAAAAGCCCCTCTTAGCATAAAGGTAAGAGAGGCTTTTTTGTGTTTATCGAGCTATTGCTCTTTTATCTACCAGTGATAGTAAAGCCTACGCGACGGTTTTCTTGGCGTCCAGCGGCAGTATCATTAGTTGCAATAGGTTTTGACTCGCCAAAACCTTTAACAGTTAAGCGATTAGCGTCAATGCCTTGGCTGACTAAATGATCTTTAACTGCTTGTGCTCTGCGTACTGATAAAGCCTGGTTGTAGCTTTCCGCACCTGTACTATCTGTATGACCTTCAAGTTGCACCGTGATGCTCGGGTTTAATTTTAAGGTCTTAACAGCGTTGGTAAATAAAGGAGCATAGCTAGGCTTGATTGTCGCTTTATTGGTGTCAAACTCAATATCATTAAACGACCAGCAACCTTCAGAGTTAACATGTGCTCCTTTAGGTGTGTTAGGGCATTTATCTTTGCTGTTAATAACGCCATCGCCATCCGTATCATTATTTATTTTTGCCGCAGGCATCAGCGCGGTTTTGTCAAATAACATGCTTTCAACAAATGAAGCGACTGCAGGGCTAGACTTTAGTTCGCCTGCCGTGACGCCATTTCCACAGCCAGCAATAGCAGATAGGCCTTGTAAGAAGGCTTTGCCTGCTTGATTATCTTGGTTGCCGACCCAAACAGAGTAGACACATAGACGGTCGCCAAATTTATCTTCTAAAGCTTGTGTGGCAGTTAATGCTCTTGATGATATGTTGTGGCCATCACTGACAACTAATAGAGCAATATTGCCAGGCGCTTTGTCAAGATCAGTTGCTGCTGCTGATAGGGCGTTTTCCATTGGCGAGCCGCCGCTAGCACACTGTGCTTGGTCAATGCTTGATTGGAGGGCATTAGTTGAATAGCGGCTAATGTCTTGCACAAGGCCAGTTGAACAAGAGCCAAAACCAAAGGTACGTAAACCAGATGAAAGTTGAATAGTTTCTGGAATGGTTTTATTGATGTTATGTAAAACTTGTTTTTCTACATCAAATTTTGTATCACCTGAAGAATTGCCGTCATAAACTGCGTTAGTAGAAGAAGATGCATCTAAGACAACAAATAGGGTATCGGCTTTTTGTTTGAAATCCGCCGTTGAGCTGTTTTGTCCAACAGGAATGGCGGTAAAGCTTGGGTATGAGGTTGCTTGTTGAGTTGCACAACCAGATAATAAAGCTAGGCCAGTAATGGACACAGCAGGGATTATAATTTTCTTTAGCATATTTTCTTCCTAAAAACGTTAAAATTCATTATTAATTCTAACAGTTTTATTTTTTTTTGAAAGCAGCATTATAAAATGCCTGTTAAGCATGAAATAATGGCCCTCTGATTAATTAGCTAAAAGAGGAATGATGAAGCCTATACAAATAATAGTTGTTGCTTGCTTATTGATGATAAGTATCAGTATTTATGCAGATGTTTTTTTCG
>JACUUF010000389.1 GCA_014859465.1 Methyloprofundus sp. | reverse complement strand
AAACCAAACCGTTTGCCCAACGGGTTGTATGAATGCAATTAGCGGCAGCGAGTAATACTATTTTCATTAAATTTTTCCAAGTTATAAACCTTAATAATTGCCAGTGCAAACCCAATCAATAAATAAAATGTCAAAATATAATGCACCCCACTTGGCGCAACAGAGGCAGGAATGGCTATCAGCAATGCAAGAGAAGATGACTTTGCAAAGTAAGCGATGGCTTTATTTGAAGCCTTGTTTGAAATTCTGCGCAGAACTAAAATCAACCTGAGATAAAAAACCATAAAAAACATAAACACGAAAACACCCAAATCAACCAACAGCTGTAAAAAGAAAAAATGAAATGCTTGAATTTTAAAGTCATACTGAATTAACAAGGATTCAATACCACCAAAACCTAGACCAACGCCATAGCTATTAAACAACTGGGTTATTCCAAACAAGTATATATATGCCCTAGTAGAGGTACTATCACCCGGCTGGATGTCACCAGAAGCCATCAATTGCAATCCTGAAATTATTGAATCAAAAGCCGAGTACATACGATTAGCATCACGAGATGAAAGATCTATAACTTCTGGTAAAAACATTATAAAGGCCAATAAAAATGGAAACAGCATAATCAATATGGCTTTGCCATATGACAAGCGCATAAAAAATGGAAGCGCGGCCAACATCAATAGGAAAGCCACGAAATGAGTCCTCGAACCTATCGAAAAAAATAGCCACACAATTACAAACAAACCGATTGCTTTCACTAAAAAGCTTTTATGGAAAAAGACGAAAGGGGCTATTAACATCAAAACAAACCCGAAGTTATTCGGGTTAAAGTTAAAGCCTGTTGGTTTATTCGCTAACACAACACTTAAAGCCGAATCAGACAGAACGGCTAAATCACTACCAGAATAACCAAAATGATGAAGATATGGTGAATAACGGCTGGTTGGCAAACGCAGTAACTCTAGGCTTTCTAAAACGCCGATAAAAAAATTTAACAGCAAGAACCCGACAAGCACGGCAAAAACCTTATTTAGGCTTTTAAAGTCAATGACGTATTGATACACCGCAAACAAAGCGATCAAGCCACAAGCTAAATAGAAATGATAACGCGCCCAAACGAATAGATCAGGATGCCACAACATGGAAAACACGGTATAGACGACCAACGCATATATCGGATAAAGCAAATGAACCTGCTGCACAACGAGCTTTTGACCTACTAGCAAACTATAAGCCGATAAGCCGATAAGCTCAACCATAACAACGCGAAGATATGAAACAGATAAATGGAATGGTAACTAATCGCAGAACCGACTACCGCCAAAGCTGCGACCCAAAGCTTTATATTTCTCATTTAACTAACTTTCGCTTTATAGAAACGACTTTGAACAACAAACGATGTAATGGCTTTAATATAAACAGCGGTAAACTCGATAGCATTAAATAAAACCCAACCTTTACAGGCTGCACCTTAAAATAAAGGCGCCCTCTCAAAGAAAAATTTCGCTTGATTCCCAAGTGCATATTTTGGTTCCATGCGTAAATCACTTGATTATTAAACTTAATCATAAGCTTCCGCACTAAGGGCGATTCTTTGTAATTTTCAATTAAATCTTTTATCGCACGGTTTTCGATTTCAGCTTCAGTGTAAAAGTTTTGGCGCGTTACCATATTTTCAGAATCGCGGTAATATTTCGCACCGATATGGGAAGACATAATGTACCCACCGGCTTTTTCAATAGCGCGTAGCCATGTATCCACATCGCCACCTCGCTTCATTTTTCCTTCAGGGAATAAATCGACACTCAAAAATAATTCGCGCTTAGCCACTACAGTCGAAGTGTAGAAAGGTGAATAAGACAAATACTCATCAAAACTGAGTTTCTTATAGCCTTCGGTGTTTGACTTTAAACCGTTAACTTTAACCCCTTTGTCAATTTCTTCAAACCCAGCAGCCAAAAAACTTATGTCGTCACTCGCACCGATTATTTTTTTTGAATTTTGTAAATGCTCTGGATACCACTCATCATCCGCATCCAAAAACGCAATCCATTCGGCTTTGGCTTCTTTGATTCCGAGATTTCTAGCCGCATAGCCACCGGGGCCTGGCTCGTCGCGGTGAAAAACTCGAATGCGCGGGTCGGTAAACTTTGCGACTTCGGCATTGCTGT
>JACUUF010000093.1 GCA_014859465.1 Methyloprofundus sp. | reverse complement strand
CTCAGGATAAAACTTTGCCAGTTCACGGATTCGGCTGATTTCAAAGCTTTGGTTATAGGCGACAATGCTACCTTGCGATTGCATATCTTTAAGCATTTGAATCACCAGGTCTGGTCGAGGGTCACTTAATTCATCGCCTAGATATTCTTTATGTTCTAGCTCACCATTTTCATACAAGATGTGCAGCGAATATTGAAATGGCATTTGCATATAAGGTCGCTGTCCGTCAAACCTTGGAATGCCTTCCATGAAGGTTTCAAAGTCAAAAAAATGTATGGGATAATCAAGGGACTGAAGAAACCCCTCAACCACCTCAGGTTGAGAGATCGCTTGGCCAGACAAAGCTGTTTCTACCTGAATGCGCTGAATCGTGCTGAGTGGTTCTTCAGCTGGAATATCTTGATAGTGCACAATGCCACGATGGTATAGGTCAAACTTTTTGGCCGCATTCATCCAATAAAGATTAAACACCGATGGATTAGGAACCGCTTTCCAACAATGGCCCTTGAAATCGCAACTGTGAGGGTCATCGCAATGCACCCCAATTTCCATCTTAGGCTCATCGCCTTTAAGCATGGTTTCCATTGAATCGATTAAATCGGGCACATTATCGAGACGCTCTAAAACCGTTTCGGTGACATCTTCAATATGAAACAGCTGATGCACATCCAATTCACCTTGGCGGACGTATTGGTTATTAATATGCACGATGGCAATGCGATTAAGATCAAGTACATTGGATAAGGCATACCATTGCACACTGGCGTCGTTTAGGTGATAGTCTTTAACACCCGTTGAGGCTTTGACCTCATACACATCCCAAGCATCGCCGTTTTTGACCAAAATATCGGCCATCGCAAAAATGCCGTTTTCTTTAAAGGCTGCCTCATAAATCACCTCTACACCCTCGTCAATCAGCTGACGAGTTTGTGCCATCATGCCGTCAAAGTTTTTTGAGTCAAACTCAATCTCAAGGCCGCCAGGAAATAGCTGGCAAGCCAAGCTCCCGACCGTATGCCCAGTATCAAACAGCGCTTGTTGGGCGGCATCAGGTTTATCGCGAAATTCAGGTCGATTCCTTAATAACCACAGTGATTTATGACACTGTAAACCACGAATGAATTGAGATTTTGAGAGCATCCTTTATCCTTTAAATTGTTATTAGTTTTTATGACCTTTAGAATATGAGGCAATCAAACCATTGTATTCTTTCAACCATTCAAGGCAGGTATCTTGATGCTCTTTTACGCCAGCTCCCAATTCAGCTCTATTATTAAATAGCTTATAAAATAGATCCAACTTCAGAGTTTCACTTCGCAAATATTTTTGCTTAAACGCTTCATGCTTAGCCTTTTTCTCCTTGAGACTCATAGCACCATAAGCAGAATTCATCCCAACGGAAATAAGAACCAAGTTTCCAAAATTGTGAAGCCAATCCTCTTGAGCGCCATCTTTTTGAGGATAAATATGCTCAACCGAATTACGCGCAGTAAAAACAAAGTTGGAAACATCACCACCATCAAAAGATATATTCTTGGTTGTGCTAAGGTAGTAAATTACCCAATCCATCTTATAAAACCAGTATTGCCCATAAGCATGATAGTTCTTTGGCTTTTGAGGAATTTGATACACAGGTATTGGTTTATCTTTAATAGGATAAGCTATTACTTTCTCTAATACAGTGCCATCAAGCACACTCGAGTATAGTTGGTGATCAATTTTCATTAACAGCTCTAATGGGCTGTTGTTCGATTCACGCTCAACCAAGTTTTTCAAATAAGGGATCAGCCAATACTGCGTCGTTCGGGTAAAGGCATGGTACAGCATGGCTTGTAATTGGGTAAGTAGTGACCAATGATCCAAAGCCTGCTTATCCCATCTTGCCGATATACTTTTTCCGGATTTGTTTTTTTCTAGCCTAGCAATTTCCGGCAATCGATTTAACCCAAAACGCTCTTCAGACTCATTTGGCTCCACAAACTTTATAACATTTTCATCAAACACGACTCTCATCTTAAACAGGTGCGCCATAAAATTTTCAGCGAAAGATACCTGATTGGAGCGGTCGAGATAAAGTCTAAATATGTTGATCAAGTTTTTATCTACATACTCCGGTAAATTACCTTTTTCTCTTTCGATAAACTTTGAATCAAAAGTTACCAAGGCATAGAGCAAGAGTGTTGGAAAGCTAATAATAGACTCAACAGTGTCATTCTCTTCAAGGTAGTCTGGTTTTTCTTGCTCTAATTTCTGCTCAGGTAAGCTTGATTCTAAATTATTGTTTTGATCTAAAATATCAAATAAAGACTTTTCAACATCGTGTGGCCCTCCATTCTCAACGAGAAACAATTTATCCAAATCACCTAGATCCCTTTGGTGAGGGTATGGACTTTCTTTAAAGTAGTCTGCCCAAGTAAAACTTGTTATCTTTACTCCATCTGTTTTTACGAGTGCATTTTTAAGATTACGATGAATATAATTATTCATTTCTGCGCATACATCCCAAACACGACCATACATTGTGCGCTTATTTTCTGGCAATTTTTCAAGAATGATCGCCTTTAAAATCTCATGCTGTTGAAGCTGCACACCACGACCGTTAATCAATTCAAACAGTTTATTAAGGTCGGTATTGTTTGGCACAAAGGTCACAATTAAATGCACCTGTTCCAACAAAAACTTATGCAACCCGATTAATTTATCCTGACTGTTACTCAGATTGAATTGTTCTGACACCTTCATTTTAATAATGCTTAAC
The DNA here is from genome assembly GCA_014859465.1 of Methyloprofundus sp. Lineage (GTDB taxonomy): Bacteria > Pseudomonadota > Gammaproteobacteria > Methylococcales > Methylomonadaceae > Methyloprofundus. The sequence goes on along the minus strand of JACUUF010000093.1, from coordinate 10,513 downwards.
GCCTTAACCATACGCTGCATATCTGGCGAAGATTCGGGCGCTACGGGGAAAACACCTTCTTTCAGCCTGCTTGGTATCTCACCGAGAAAAAGAGCAACATCGTCTCGAATTGAAAATTGCAATCTCGGCTTAGCCTCGTGCAAACAAAACGTCTTGTCATGTATTTGTGCTTCAATAAAGTTAAACAACAACCACAAGGTCGTAAAACGCTGCTGTCCATCAATTAAGTCAAACGCGTTTTTAGCTGATTTTTTAAGCAAAATATTACCAAGGTAAAGGTCTTGCTCTCTTGAAAAACTGTTTAAAACATCCTCAACAAGAAGTTCGACCTGTTCCTCACCCCACACATAAAGGCGCTGATAAATCGGTATAGAGAAATAATGCTGGAGGAACGTCTTTGAACCCAACTTGCAAACGCTAGAGGAATAGGAACCATCGTTTTCTTCAGTTTTTGATATAGTCATAGGGCTTGTTCCTGCGGTTTTGATAATTCAAAAAGGTTTGCACTTATCAGAGACTCAATAAAACGCGTCTTAACTGTAGATTTTTCAGTTTCTTCCGTTTTAGAAAATTTATCTAAATATGCATCCTCAACGAAACTTTGAAAAGTCTTTCCAATTAATTTTTGAGCGGCCATTTCTTGCATTTTTTCCAATACTTCTTCAGGATCGTGAGCCAGTAAAATCATATCCAAGAAGCTCTGCTTAACTTCTGTTCGAAGGTAGCTGCGCTCCAGACTATTGTGATAAATGCGACTATTCTTTAATCGCACAATCGTAACCAAGCGTGTAAGTGCAATAGCAAATTCATATAACCGCTCATATTGAAAGCGATCGAAATAAGTCACGACACCCAGCAATAAAAAGTTCATCAGATACTTTGAGTTTGGACGGTAGACTTCCTTAATCAGCTTATAAAGCGAACCTTGCGGCTCAAAACAGATTTTTTTCAAGGTCCCGGTGTAGTGCAACAGATAATTGAATGTATGTGTACCTTGGTAAAGAGGTGCCCTAATTGTTAAGGCGCCAGGCCAGCCTTTTAAGTTAGGGCGGGCACGTTGATTAAACTCTCGCACCAAGCTCTCTTCAATTTCATTTTCGAACGAGTGACGTAGCTGGCCTTGCCAGTTTCTGACACGCCAAAACACTTCTGCAATCAATGTTTCAAGCAAGTTATCTATACCAAACTCATGTACCGTTTTTTCCAACGACTCCCATTGCTTTGCATTAATAATATTTTCCGCTTCGGATATGTTGGGCGCTCGAAGATGGTATGCCTTGATTTGCACGGTTTGACTTGGACGAACACCGCGACTGTTCTGAGCATCAAAAAACGTAAATGCTTCGTCTTGACTGGGTGTAACGATTTTATTGAACCGAATAACTGGAAATACTTTCTCGTGCCAATCGATATGAGAAGTCGAACTTAAAATACTTCGAACATATCGATCTATCTTTTTTACCTGCTCAATGCTTACCGGAAGGATAATAAAATTTTTAAGTTGATCCTTTTCCCCCAGTGCACTTTTTAGTATTAACAAACTTGTGAGACGTTGCTGGCCGTCAATAATCTCATATACGCTTCCGCTTTCGCTTTTTTTATAAAGCAGTATGCTGCCCATAAAATATTCAGGCTGACTTCCATTTTTTGCGAACTCGGCTAAATCCTCAACCAGCTTATCAATATGGTCGGTCGTCCAAACATAGGGACGCTGATAACTTGGAATAACAAGCTGATGTTGTAGTAAATCATTGAGTGAAGTAATTTCACTACTTACCTTCGACACTGATACCATCCTTTTAATTGCAATATTTTTAGCGTAGTACTATAGCAGTTTTAATAAGTATGTAATTGACGCTTAAATAAATTAGAATCTGTTTTGTTGCAAGTAGCTATATTATGTAAAACGTACTCGCTGCGAAGATCATGATTAACAAGAAACTTTTTAGTTATCGTCATCAAGCTCCTCATCCCAAAACGCTTCCCGGCTTCGGTGCGCTTCAACTGCCACCTCATAAGGCATACACCAAAAAACATGTCGATTATCTGAGGCTTCCTCTTCGGGATCACCATAGATTTTCACTAATGCCTGGTATGCTGGGTCCCCCTTTTCAAGATCGACTGCAATCGAACCCAAGTATGGCCACATCATGACTTCTGTTGGCACAAAATCCATAACCTCATGAAATTTGACGCTTGGAAAGTTCTCAGACATAAAATCTAAAAAAACTTGTCTTGCATTGCTGTCTGTATATTCTTGATCGAGCCAAAAAGTATCTAGGCTTGGTGGAATAGGCTTCTTAAAGGCTCTAACATCGTTATAGAGTGTGTTAAAGACAAACCAATAACCATCTCTCTTTAACTCTGTAACAACCAGTTCTTCAATCGTTTTAATCATACGAGGCATATTGTTTCCTTGTTACATTACAGTCCGATTTTTTAAACAACATACTTTTTGAGAATGTTGATGAAGTCTGATAAGGCGACACGGTAATCTGGATTATGAGGTTCATTGCAGTAATCCAGATCATAAATCATTAGGGTTTCATAACCCTTCTCGCGCTGAGCGCACAGCTCAAAATGACGATGCGTTGTTCCTTCCCCCAAAGTGACATACACAAACGTCCAAGGCTCGCATTCACCCACCGTTTGGTGCTCAAGAAAATAGTCGAGTATCTTCTTAGACAACACTCGGCTAAAAATCGGATCAAAGACTGGATGGCGCTCCATCAAATTTCATCCAATAGAAAACGCTGAATACGCTCGAAGTGGCGTTCAATATGCTGAAATCTATGATTTCCGCCGTCTTCTAGAATTGTGTGAGCTTTTGGCAACGATGGCGCAAAAACATCTATCGAGCACGCCTTGAAATACTGTCGAAACACTTGATCTTTATCGCCCATCCCACTGGACGCAAAGCCATGAATATAGATAATCATCGTATCCCTTTATTTAACTAAATCGGCACCTAGCCAAAACCCTTCCTGCTCTATCAACGTTTTGAAAGATCATTTAGGGCATTTGACTCTTATGTTTCAAATAACCACTCAACAGGCCTTTAATATTCGCTTTACCCACTGGATTGGCTGAATGAACTAGATATTGAAAATCCGGTGGAATAAATTGACCTTGGTTATTCATATCCTGATCTATTAACCAATGCACAACTTTCATTGCCGTATCTTCGCCTCCTAAGTCATGATCAAAACTAATCTCACTTGGACAACCCAGAGATAATAAGGTTCGTATTGCCTGATCTGAGTTACGAGCCACATACCAGGATGCGCCAGGCGGTATTCTTAAGTCATCAATGAATAACTTATAACCTTTCATGCTTATTCACCCGGCCTCTATTAAATCGTTAATTTTTGTCAGCCCTTCAAGTGCGCCCATTTTTAATACAATATCAGCAAGGTGGCAGCCTTCAGGATTGATCTTAATAAGGGTCGCGTTATAGCGTTCACGTAGAATTAAACTTTGCTGTTTCACAGTTGGTATCGCACTACCCGCACCCAGCTCAATCAACACAACTTCTTGGTAGTTAGATTTCAATCCCTTCAACCAGGCCTGGTATTTTATTTTTTGTTGGCGACACCTATCCTCAACCCAAAACCAATCATCAAACATGAGAATATTTGGGCGAAGTAATTCGTTAGTTTCAGGGTGTCGCGGTAAGTTTTTTGCCTTCATGGTGTCAAGATCGACATCCACATGAAACCCATCAGAGGACATAATCTCGCTTTTGGCACCGCTAAAAGTCTGAAGGTGATGAATTGAACCATGGCATTCAACAATTCGATCTTCATCAAAGCCGGCTTTCTGAAACTGACCATCGACGTTACTGGTGAAGATAAAATAGCCACCTGGTTTATTTCCAGCCCATTGTTTTAGCAGTCTAAAACCATCATGAGGCACGGTTTCTCTATACAAGTTCAATCTATGTCCATAAAAACCCCAAGCCAGAACAGGATTATTTTCAAAGTTTCTTGAACTCGCCAGATCGTAAAAACCAGAACCTCTTGATTTAAACATTGGATAAGCTTTCCAAAAACCGTCCTTACCCCTGAAGTCTGGCAACCCTGAATCTACTCCCATTCCGGCACCCGCTAGAATAATGATTGCCTCGGATTCTTTAATAGCTCGTGCCGCGTTTTCTATCGCATCCGTGATTTCAAGTTGATCCATTTCACACACCTGAATTATCTTTGGTTAGATAAATTTCTATATGAACAACTTTGTTTAGCTTGCGTGCATAATCGATGGAGGATTTGGTGCCACGAGACTGCCCATCCCAAAACGCGATCACATAATCAGAATTTTCGACTATTTGGCGATTACGAATCACACCCGCACCGCGACCAAATTGCTTCCAGTCAGGTTTGAATATTTGTGTTTCCAACCCTTTTTCATTGGCATAACGTTGTGCCAAAGCATCCGCGCCTTTTGCACCACCAGACACAATAAGCGTGGGGCTGTGTCTTTCTAGAACTTGAGTTAGAAAGACATAATCCGTGAAATTCCGCGAACCTATTACTGCGACGTGAGCCATATCTATTCCTTTTTTAAAAGATGGCTCAAGTTTAGGATAAAAGGATATTATTAGGTAGTGTTTGACCAACTAGTGTCGACAGTTCTTGTCGCACCTGAGACATTGACGATGATTAACTCAACCAAAGTTGGGATAAACTAAACACTCAAAAAAACGGAGCAACCCAAGTGAACCCGACATTGGAATTAAACTTTTCAGAATCTTTTGGTTATCCACTTAAACTTCAGTTCACCCCTTGGGATGCTGGAGTAAGTTGGATTAGTGCGATAAATGGCACTCAGTACTTAAATGAGTACTATGAAGATCGTGGTCTATCATTGGAGTTCTTAATACACCAGCCAGAAAGTGAAGCTTGGAAGGCTTCAATTCCAGATGAGTTACTGACTGCCTTACTAAGGTTTGAAAAGTCCTTTTTAGGCCATACCTTTGCATGTCTATGGTTTACGAGTCGATCAAAATATGCGGCCGAACTATTATTATCATCGCCACGTGTTATGTGGACCGTTATAGACTATGCAAAGTATTATAAAATTCCCAGTGAAAAAGCTTTAAACCTATTTTCTGAAAAACGTACCCAGTTGCTTTCACTGCACGAGTTACCACCCAAAAAATTCGCCATCAGACTTCTTGAAAAGTACGAAACAGATCAGTTTAGTTTATTAGACTTAAACTTGATTCGATCAGCTAGCAACTCACACACGGCCCATCAACTTGGTCGCATAACCCGAGTCACGCAACCGGTTTTAAAATGGTTAAATGAAGTGCCAGATGCTATCCATTACAAGTTTTTAAGTCAGATTACCGAAAATAATGCTGATTCGACTAAATCCTTGGTCGAAGATACCCTTTATATGGGGCGTTTATTAAGAGTGGCCAATATCAGTCAACAATTAAATCAATGCGCAGATTTCCGTCAACTGAATCATCTGCATGACAGCTTAGTCGCACAACTCAATCGAGGACGAGGTGAGAGTACCGTTGTCAAAAAAAGGGTTTTTGGCGCCCCACCATTTGAAGATTCAGATACTGTGATTGCGATAAAAAACGCAGAAGAACTATTATCAGAAGGCATCAGCATGAGCCATTGCATTTACGCTTATAAACTTAGTATTGAGCAAGGGGAATACTTTGCATACAAGGTTCTCGAGCCAGAAAGAGCAACGCTAGGATTGAAGTTTAAAAACCATAAATGGCAAATTGATCAAATCAGGCTAAGAAAAAATCGAAGCGTTTCTGACGAAACCAAAGACGCTGTTTATTGGTGGCTTGAAAATCAGTAGTATTACTCGCAACTTAGTCTGGAAATATTAATGCAATATGAAGTCCATCACGATACCGTTTATATTGGCACACTACCATTATCTGTCGCTTTTTATCCCTACTTTTTATAGTTTTCAATTACAAATTTACGCCATGGTAACTTTTGTCTTCCACCGCGCGAAAACATTGACAACTCTACGTTCTCTGCGGTCAAATCTATTATTTCAGCTACTGTCTCAACTAGTTCGCAAAATAGCTTGTATTGCTCCACACCATTTTTTTTATTTACATGCCCCGACGAGAGCTTTATTAAAGGTGTTTTGTTCAGGATATTCGCTGATTTTGAAGTCCATTGATCCATAATGTAACCATTGTGATCCTTACCGCAAAAAAAAATAATTTTCGTAAAGTAAGCTGCCCCCATTCCTAAAGGTTCTTTTTGCATCCAAATATCATAAAAAGCTTGATAAGCTTCACAACGGTTCAGCACTCCAGAGCGCAACTTTGAAACCGTATTCGTTATTTCATTGAAGCGGTTAAAAACCAATACACCGTGTTTTCTATTCTGTCCGCCCCATGCCATTATGCTAGCAACACATTCCTCATTGGAATAGCCGCTATTCACATGACAGATTTCTTTCAACGCCTGTCTTGATAACCGGTCGGTTGGTAGCTTCTCTGGCATAAATTTATGGTGCGAGCGTTTAATTACATACTCAGCCCAATGTCTTGGAACCTGACCCATCCATGTTTCCACGTCAGAAGCTTGTTCATAACTCCTCTTTGTAGCCTCTTTGAAAGATTTTAGTTTTTCTTCATCTAAGTCAATCGCAGGCTTCAAGTTCCGCTTCTCCTATTTCTTTAAAAAAATACATACACCATGGCATGCACTAACACTTCTTACTCAGACCAGCCGAAACACTTAAAGTAAGCTTGATAAAAAACCATTCCATTAGTGCGACTCAATTCTAGCTTGTGGGCTGATTGACCCCAATCACCAAACCTGGTTATCAGTAACATGCTTGCCATCCATCACATAAGACGCACGCCCTTCTGTTCATAAACTAAAGGAAATGAACATGAACATCATGACGGCTATAGAAGCCAGAAAGTCGTTTTTTGAAATCATCAAACAAATAAATCAACAGCACGAGATTATTGAGGTGCAACATAAATCGTGCAATGCTGTGATTATGTGAGCAGATGATTATGAAAGCCTGCAGCAACCCCCTATTCACCAGCCATCTTCTTAAAAGATTTTAAAAGATAATAAAGAATCCACAACCAAATTAAAACGCCAATTACTAAGCCAATGATAATAGCCCATAAGTTACTCATTTCTAGACTCCACACAACTCGAAATCACTGTCAAAACGTCGTGCAACGTCTTTTTTAGAGGTTGAAAACCCTGTGTTTTGGTAAAAGTCTCTGTCAAGTAGCACCGCTTATTAATTTCAATCATAATGGTTTCAAACCCCCTAGATTGAACCGGCTCAATTGAGTAAGCATAGGGGTAATTAATAGACACAGAATAACCCGCCTCTTCAAAAGTGGCTTGGATTAAATAGGTCAGCTTTTGCGAGGTGCTTTTGGGATTAGTTCCAATATTGATATCAGGAAGGGACTCCTCTTCATCCTCTACTTGGTGATGGCTAAAACTATGGCAGTCCACCAGCACGCAGTAGCCGTTTTCTTTTATTTGTTGTTGAGCTTCTTTAGCCAAGGCCTCGTGCCATTTGTGATATAAGGCCATTACTTTTTGATATTGTTCGTCCTCAATATCTCGATAAAGAGCATCCCATGGCGTGCGAGTATAAAAAATACCCATCCCCTTGGACTCAAGTGGGTCGTGCTCAAGCCGCTCCATATCAGCATAGAATCGGGAATATTCAAATACAAACCGAGTTGCTCCCTCGAACTCGAACAACTCATCCGTAAACCAATCGGTATGACGTTTAAGATGCAGCTCTGGCAAATCAGGATAAAAAACCGGCATATTTATCGAACTATGTGGAATATGTAAGATCATTTAATTGCCTTTAGTTTATTTGTTGCACGCTGGTAGACTTAAGATTTAACCTGACCGTTAATATCAAAATGCATCACCGATCCGTCACTGTGATGGTAGTCATAATTTTGAATATTCCCCCAAAAGCTAAGTTTGCCACCAGTATCGTTAAAATGACTACGTATAAGCTTGCTTAGATACTGGAACATTTGTTTTTTATCAGGTTTAAAGTGTTGGAAATCAATCTTGATGTATTTGAATCTTGAGACTAAGCCTGAAAGCGCAAACAAAGGTTGAGAGTTTTTATTCAAATCAAAATCGGTTTGGATATTCAGATAAGGCCGGTGTCGTTCATAGGCCTTTATTGACTGCTCCAACTCCTCAACCACCTCATCCAATAATGACTTAGGTATATTGAGTTCAACCACCAGCTTCTGCCAGAGCTCTTTGGTGAAATACCGCTTATCAAAATGAGTCGAATTTAAACCAAGGTAAGCATCTGACAAAATGTGGTTTTGGATATGATTAATAAAAGCATCAGTCCTTGCGTATCCCAGGTTTTTGGCTAAATCATTTAAGTCACGCCCCGCCAAACTTTGCTCTAACTGTTCTCTTAGTTGCTCAATTATTGTATTCTTGGCCATAAACTCACCTTTCCTGCTAATTATGAGAAGGTGTTATACCGATTAAACCACTAAAAGCATATCCAAACACTTTACACATGCGACAATAATTGTCGCCAATTAAACAATAAGCCAATTTTGCTCTATATAAGACTCTATCTTTGGCCAAGCTGTTGTCGCTGGCTCAAAAAACACGTGATCAAAATTGTTGTGATTGATGTAATCAGATGACTCAAAATTGTTCAGAATTTTTGTGGCTAAGGCATCTTGTAAAAGCGAATCGATAGGTACAACATTACCTTGTGTGCCACACACAATAACAATGGAATCTGGATGATGTGCATATTCAAGCCATTCGTACAGAATCTCATAATCGGGTGCGCGACCACCAAAAAAAACAATATGAGGCTTAATTTGATCATGTGAGCCACAGTTTTTGCAGGTTTGATTCTTCAACGCATAGTCAAATGGCTTGTAACCCTGTGTCCAAGCATGACCACATACATCGCATTCCATTTTAGTAAGCTGGCCGTGGAGGTGTAGAACACCCTCAACTCCTGAACGCTCTAGCAAGTCGTCGACATTTTGAGTCACCACCAAAACATTATCGCCATATTGCCTTTGAATCTTTGCAATAGACTGATGCGCAACATTGGGTTCAACCTTTTGAAGCGCTTCGCGCATGTGGTTATAAAATAAGTGAACTTGTTCGTAATTTTTTAACCAACTATGCTCACTGCATACTTCCTCAATGCGGTAGCCATTCCAAAGCCCCTCTTTTCCACGAAACGTTGGGACACCGGACTCAGCAGATAAACCCGAGCCGCTAAAGATGATAATTTTTGGGTCAACCAAAATAGAACGACGCAATAACTATGAACTCCCCTTTGTAAAAAAATACAAAAGGCCAAATACTACCAAAACTAATAATGCTATTAATATCCATCCTGGTGGTACAAAAACAAAAAACAAAACGATTAATAACGCAACAAAAAGCAAACCAATTAATTTTTCCATTACTTCTTACCTATTAAACTATCAAATGAAAATGATTTTAAATCATCGGTAAAACCTTCAGAGTTGAATGGTGCTCTTAAAACAAAAAAGATGACAATCAAGGGTACTATGTATTTAGCCGTAAAATGAGCATCCTCAAAGAAAAGAAGCCTGACAATAACAAGTATAAACACTGATAAAACTGCATACCTACTTACTTCTTCTTTACCAAAAATAAAAGCTCCTAAAGCAAAAGCTCCAAAGTAAAAAACTAACTCACTTATCTGACCTGAAAAAATAAATAAATTTATGAATGTTGCAATTACTAATAAATCTACAAGTATCATAAATATAAATAATAGATTCAATGATTTTGGGTACTTTATTAATCCTTTATATATCGAAAAAAAAAGCAAACCAGAAGAAATTAACATCACAATAGTTACGGGCCACATGAAATCAATATTACCAGTATTACCAAAGTTAAATAAACCATGATTTAAGCTATTGTAATCCCTCATCCAAAAGGGCATGAAAAAAGAATTTTCTTGATATTTATAACCACCAAGTACAAAGATACCTATAGCCATAATGAATGACAAACCGTATCTTACAGAATCTCCCATACTTTGATTAATTGTCTTTAAGACCGTCATTTTCTCTCCTTACATCAAAAAGGTGTATTATTACACTGCATATTTAGTAGTTTTATACCACAAACCCTATAGGCCTTGAGTATTTTTTCAGTGGTTTATTCCGCACCTCTTCTTCAAGTGATTTTAAAAATTTTGTTGTATTTTGAACTTCCATAGAGATATAAAACTTTCTTGCCACGACCGCGAAATCGCCCGGAGTAAGATCAGTAAGTGCACCCAACCTTTGTTTTATATTCGATTGATTAGTTAAAGCCACACCATGCTCTTTCAGCATGTTCTTAAACAATGACCAGGCCTGTTCTTTCGTCATGGGTTTAAACTCAAGCTTTAAATCAAACCGACGCATCGCGGCCTGATCCAAATCATTCATAAGGTTTGTTGAGGCAATAAATATCCCTTCAAAGCTTTCCATCTGAGTAAG
>JACUUF010000092.1 GCA_014859465.1 Methyloprofundus sp. | reverse complement strand
CTTGCATACACTTAAGTACCTTGTATAATTTATACATATTAGTGCCGATCATTAGCGTAAACCAGAAAACTAGGGGATTTTTCAGCCATTTCTTTATATTTTTATATCGTCATATACAAGAGCAACCTCCAATTCTAAGGATTTATAATATTATCAAACCTTAGTTAAATTTCATCTAACGCTAGCACACGAACTGACTAAATAATGACATTTTGGCAATCAAGATATAACCCTCAATTAAAGCTTTCTCAGCAAGATTTAATTGATGTTAGCGAAGCAATAACTCAAGCATACGCCCCAGTTGATAGTCATATGCAATCTGAGTTAGTACTTATGCCGGTTGATCCGGTTACTCTTCATGCTTATTGGAATATAAAAGATCATAACAATATTGAGCCTGCTGACGGGCAGTTGATTTTGAGAGTGTACTCTAATCCTGAGTTAAGCGAACCTCCTCAAGCGGTCAAATTAAGCTTTGATATCAAGCTGTCGAGTTTTCAGAGCCAGCAAAAAGTATCTGTGCCGATTGCTGCCACTGCTTATTCGGCAGTCATTGGTAAGATTAATGCAGATTCTAGTTTTAGTATTTTAGCGACTTCCGAGGTCATTCATGTGCCACGAAAAACACCGGCGCCAATTAGTAGTTTAAATGATCCTATTGATGAACCGACCGTTATTTCTAGTACTAAAGTCTATAACAATCAGCTTATAGAACAAAAGATAAGCCCAGAAAATAATGAAAAGTCTGGGCAGAATATCCCAATGTTTGACCATCTATTTGTTGCCGAAATTAGCAATGCCCCTGATATAATTTATATGCAGCGAGAGCATTCAACATTTGAGTCGAATAGCAATAGCGCTCAAAATAAGTACACTGCTACGAACAATGCCACAGCCCCACAAGCTGAACCGTTTATTTTAAAGAATTTCAATAATCAAGGTTACGATTTAAAAGTATACGCAAATAGCTGTAACTCAGAATTTGCAAATAGACTCTCTATGCAAGAGTCTGGTTTTTATATTAGTCCTAAAAAATCAAAGACAATTAAGCAGAATAATTCTGGACTAGGCCTTTATTTATAGTGGTTATGCAAAGCGGTTTTCTTACTATTGTTCTACATGCGCATCTGCCTTTTGTATGTCACCCAGAATATGATAAATTTTTTGAAGAAATCTGGTTATTTGAAGCGATAACAGAATGTTATATCCCGTTAATTCGCTCGTTAGAAAAGTTACATCAAGACCACGTTAACTACCGCTTAACCCTTTCGCTTTCGCCACCTCTAATTTCTATGTTAAGTAACGAGCTATTGCAGTCTCGTTATATCAAACATCTTAAAAAACAAATTGAGCTAACGGAAAAGGAGATTATCAGAACAGCAGGTAATCCCGAGTATCAACGCTTAGCAAGCTTATATCGGCGTTTGTACTTGGATACGCTAGATATTTTTAGTCGCCAGTACCATTGTAATTTATTAACCGCTTTTAAAAAGTTTAATAGCTTGGGTTATCTTGAGTTAATTACTTGCGCCGCAACACATGGATTTTTACCGCTGTTGAATAAAAATGCAGCTGCGGTATGCAATCAGATCAATACCGGTATTGAAACGTTTATATCCCACTTTGGTTTTGCACCAGAAGGTTTTTGGTTGCCAGAATGCGGTTATTATCCCGGCTTAGAAAAGCACCTTAAAAATGCCAGAATTAATTATTTTTTTGTGGATTCACATGGGATTGATAATGCAAGCGAAGCGCCGAAAAATGGTGTTTATGCACCACTAAATTGTGGTAATGAGGTCATGGCATTTGCTCGAGATCCAGAATCCTCACGTCAAGTCTGGAGTTCTACAGAAGGTTATCCGGGGGATTTTGACTACCGTGAATATTACCGTGATATTGGTTTTGAGTTGGAGCTAGATTATATTGCGCCTTATATTTTAGATGGTCATACGCGCATCAATACCGGGATAAAATATCACCGAGTCACCGGAGCTGATACTTCAAAGGAGATATATCAACCCAAACAGGCATCCTATAAAGCCCAGTGTCATGCGCAGGATTTTATCAATAAACGTCAGTTACAAATTGATCGCTTGAGCATCGATATGGATCGCCCGCCAATCATTGTCGCCCCTTATGATGCTGAGTTGTTTGGTCATTGGTGGTATGAGGGGCCGCAATGGTTAGAGTGGGTCTTGCGTTATGCTGATAGCAATAGCAATGCGCTACAAACGATTAGCTGTAGCGATTATTTAAAGCAGGTAGTAAGGCATCAAGTTGCAATGCCTTCTGCATCGACTTGGGGCGAGCAGGGGTATTCTCATTTTTGGATTAATGAAAGCAATGATTGGATTTACCCTTTATTGCACAAAGCTGCGGCAGATTTGGAGAAATTAGTGCTATCTTTACAGGGCAGTAAGGTTAACCCTTTACAAGAAAGGGCTTTGAATCAGGCTGTGCGTTCATTATTATTGGCGCAAGCGTCGGATTGGCCATTTATTATGAAAACAGGGACAACTGTTGAATATGCTAAGAAGCGTATTACTGATCATTTGGCGAGATTTAATTATTTGCTTGATAGTATTAAAACAAATACTATCAATCAGCGCTCTTTAAGTGCATTGGAAGTATTAGATGATATTTTTCCTGACATTGATTTTCGAAATTTTCATTAACAAAGCATGTAATAAATAGGATTGGCTAGATTGCTGAGGCGTGTTAAAAATATGAATAAAATAAAATTACTCTACGTAGAAAATGTCATCTTTCACAACACTAAAAAAATTCAACAGAAATTAAGCTTTTTTTTTACATTAGAAAATATTGGTTATGATAAACAGCTAGAGATTCATTGGGCGGGAGAGGATAAAATCTGGCATATTTTATCTGCGCACTATCACAGTATGTCAGGTAACGGCAAAGAGCACTGGACTGCCAGCATTGGTTTAAGCTTGAGCGAAGAGCAGTCGCTCCCAGGTAATATTGAGTTTAATGTGTGTTATCGGGTTTTAGAGCAAGAGTACCTGCTTAATAATCACGGGTATAATTATTTAAGTGAAGCAGATTCTGGAATTAGACTGATTGACCAGCAGTCTTTGCAAAATGTTAGTTTTAAAAATAAATTAACTGCTGAGCAACAAACTATCACTGTAACAGCGGCTATCAATCAGTCTTTTAATGCCCAAAAAGTCACTATCCATTGGACGACCGATAACTGGAAAACAACCCAACAAACACCGTGTTATTTTAAACGTCAACATTGGCCTAAAGTAATAGGCAGTCATGCCCGAAACCCCAATCAATATGGCACACAGCTTTGGACAGGAAAGATCCATCATGCTGAGTTGTTTAAATTAAAATATGCCATCAGCTGTGAAAATAGCACAAAGACTGTTTGGGATAATAATGAAGGGCATAATTATTCCTTTCAACGAGAACAACTTAAAGTTTTAATCTTAAATTTACACTGCTATCAAGAAGACAATCAGGACGAAAAATTCAGCACCATTGCTAAAACAATTGATGAATTGGCCATTGATATTGTTTGTTTGCAGGAAGTAGCTGAATATTGGAATAACGGACGAGGCGACTGGAATTCAAATGCCGCAAAAATTATTAATGAGCGCTTAAGTAAGCCTTATCATGTACATGCTGACTGGTCACATTTAGGCTTTGACCAATACCGCGAAGGTGTTGCGATATTAAGCCGTTATTCTTTATCTGACCATGATGCGATGTATGTATCAGATAGTCATGATGTCTATGACATTAATTCAAGGAAGGTGGTTAGTGCGCGTGTTTATGTGCCTTATATTGGCTTTATACGAGTATATTCTGCGCATTTAAGCTGGCTGGAAGGCGGATTTCAGAAGCAATTTCAGCGTTTAAGTGCTTGGGCTGAAGAGCAAAAAGACGATAATACTAAAGCAAGCTTATTATGTGGTGATTTTAATATTACGGCTTGCTCAAAAGGGTATCAGCAAGTGGTCAATTCAGGTGAGTACGAAGATCAGTATTTAGCCGTGAATAAACAAGGTATATTTAATCAAGTTTTCAAAGTGCATGATGCACAATGGCAAGACCTTTTAGCGGATGACTATCGAATTGATTATATATTTATGAGTAAAAACAGCGAGATAAAAGCGACTTCCGCAAATGTTATTTTTACCGACCAAGATTATGGGCGTGTCTCTGATCATTGTGGTTATTTAATGACATTTGAATCCCTTTATTAGAACAATAAAAATACAAAGGTAATGGTATGCAACAGATAGCTGAGCATTATGCCAAGCCCGTGCATGGTCAACTGGGTGGATCATTTGCAAGAGTGAATGACTTTAATCATGAGTTCTTTCTACGCTGGGGAAAAATAGAATTCGAGCTATTTCATGGCGCACAAGTAAATCTAAAAGTCGTACTCAAAGTCTACCGCCAGCATCATATTTGTGAAACTTATATTATTGATACTGATGCGTATGATATTAAGTGGAACCAGCATAAACGGCGAACCAGAGACTTTTATATACATCCATTTTCCAATTCATTTGGCAGCATCAATTGCGTTAAGTTTGCTTTTATTATTCATAAAGATGAGCACTCTATTCCTTCGGAAAAAGACTATATTTTTATGGACTGGAATCAGTTGCAAGGTGATCCGGATACACCACAATACCGCGACATAAGCGATTTTCATGCTACTCAAAATCACTATCGGACTTATCAGTTACAGGCGCATGAATTGCAAAGCGATGTTGACTGGATCAATCATCATTTTGAATCTTTACATCTAGTCCCTAAATTTACTAAAGGTCAGCCTAATCATCCGTATCACCCTAAACGTTACATCCATGATCTGATTGATAAAGTGATTCATTGTAAACACAATGATCCTGAAAGGCTTTGTACCATTAAAGTTAGTGTTGATTGTATTGATGATTTTGATTTTGTTAACCATTTGGTTAATGCCAGTGAGCAGGGCGTGCTGGTCCAGTGTCTTGTCGATTGGCGCAAAATGACGATGACCAATAGTCATAATTACGCCCGCCTCAAACGTGCAAAAATTGAACTTATTGGTGTTGTTTGCAGCCCTGATCACCATCTAATTGAAGTAGAACCTGATATGCATACCAAGTTCATCATTTTTAACGATGAAGACTGTATTTTAGGCTCTTTTAATATTACTTTTGAGCGCTGGTGGGCTAATTGGGAATCCGGTATGACCTTTCATTCTAAAGGCATGTGTCGCTTACTGGATAATATTTTTCAAAGTCAACGTGGTGGTGTTATTCAGCGCTATGGCATCGACCCTTTTAGCCCTTTCAATTTGCTGTACACCTTTGGCAGGCATACCATGCAAAATGGCGAAAATTATCTGCCGCATCATGCGATTCTCGCTGAAATTAACCGTGCCAATCATTCTATTAAAATCAGCTTATTTTTAATTGGTGAATTACTCGGTAATTATAATGACAGCGTCATTTGTGCCCTAATTAATGCCAAAAATAGAGGCGTGTATGTACATATACTGTTTAATGGGCATCTGGCCCGGCAAGGGAAAGTAGGTGTTGAACGCAGTATGGCGGAGGAATTAAATCGACCGCTTTTACCTGTGATTGAGCGCTTAAGGTCTTCTGGGGTGCGTGTCGGTCTTGTCTATGGGCAAGATGACCATCCCGTGCCGTATTCACCTATCCACTCTAAGTACTGCATTATTGATGATTATATTGTCATCGATGGCAGTTTTAACTGGTATAACACTTCGGTGTTCTCACATGATTTAGTGGTTATTGCCGCTAACCACGAAGTGGCAAAACCTTACTTACATGAGTTTGAACAAATGCAGCAATTGTTTAGGGTTTATTAGTATCATTTTGATTATTAACTGATGTTATTCAGGCTTCAGATAGAATCCGAGCTAAAGCGAAAATAGCCATGAAGACATGCTTACTTTGAGTTCAAATAGGTTTCGTTGGCGACTTTAAAGGTAATGAGATAAATCACTCAGGTGCTTGAGGCATGAGTGATTTTGACTGTGTTTTAAATTAAAACTGCGCGGCGATTTGCGCTTGGATTTTTTCAGCCATTGCTTTGCTGTTTTCAGCGTCGCGAATAGGGCGGCCAACAACAATATAATCTGCGCCATTTTGGAAGGCTTGTTCGACACTGACCACGCGCTTTTGGTCATCATCAACCCTATTATCTACAGGGCGTACACCTGGAGTAATCACAAGTAATTTGTGATTTAGATTTTCACGTAATAGCGGCACTTCTAAACCAGAAGAAACAATTCCATCGCAGCCTATATTTAGCGCGCGCTTAGCACGAGATAAAACTAACTGCTGCACATCGCATTGAAAGCCTAAGTCATCTAAATCGCCCCGATCCAAACTGGTTAAAGCCGTGACTGCTAAGACTTTTAAATCTCCTTTTTCCTTTGCTGCCGCTTGCATAATTGAATCATTGCCATGAATTGTCGCCATATCCACCCCTTTACTGCTGAGTGCTTTAATCGCTCGGCCTACTGTTTCTGGAATATCAAAAAACTTTAAATCGACGAATATTTTCTTGTTTTTAGATTTCAGCCATTCAATAAATCCAAAGTAGTCGCCCGACATGAAAATTTCCATACCTACTTTGTAAAAAACTACCGAATCGCCAAGCTCTTCAACCATTGCTTGCGCTTCAGGTATGCTCGGGAAATCCAGCGCCATAATGAGTCTTTCGTTGCTTGGGATAGCTTTAGTTGAAATCAATGTTTGAGTCATAATTACTGTTTTAATAGAGGGGTATAAGAGATTTGAATGGTAGCTATTTTTCAGCAAATAAAGCCGCCTGTAAAGCTGCATTTTTTAGTCAATGGGGATTAATGCCAGTGCTCGATCTAAGTCATTTTTTGAGTTATAAAAATGTGCAGAAAAGCGAATACCACCACCTCGCATAGCACAAAGAACATGATTAGCTTGTAAATGGCTATATAAGGTTGCGTTAGCTATGATTTTATGTCTGAACACAACAATGCCAGATTGTAATTTTGCATTTCGTTGCGTTAAAAGCTCTAAATCAAGGCGATTTTCAATGGCTGTCATTAAATATTGTGTATTAGCCAATATTTTTTGTTCGACTGCGGGCATGCCTATTTCCAGTAATAGGGATAGACTGGCAGATAGTGCATGTATGCCGAGCATATTTGGGCTGCCACATTCAAAACGTTGCGCTGTTGGGTGAATGGCCCATGGTTTATTTTCATAATTATGGATATTTTCCATCATATGCCAGCCGTACTGGGTCAGCTTTAGTTTCTCTCTGGCAGTGGCTGAGCTATAAAACACACCTAAACCTTCCGCACCCAACATCCATTTATGGCCGTCTGCCATAACAAAATCAGCCTGACACTGTTGCACATCAAACTGCACGGCACCTAAACTTTGTATGGCGTCTATGCAGAATAAAATATTATGTGCTTTACAGAATCGACCGATTTTATCTATATCTAAACGCAGGCCACTGGCAAACTGTATGGAGCTAATAGTCATTAAGCGTGTTTGCTTATCAACTAAAGCAAATAATGCGTCTTCGGGCGATGCTCTACTGGTTAAATCAGCTTCACGAAATTCGACGCCTTGCGTAGCTAAAGATTGCCAGACAATACGATTAGAAGGGAATTCTTCATCACTAGAAACAATATTGTCACCTGCTTGCCAGTCTAAACCATAAGCTACAAAAGATAAGGCCTCTGAGGTGTTTTTGACTAAAGCAATATCATTCTGACTTGGCGCATTAAGCAAGGATTGCAATTGCTGGCGTAATTGTGTTTCTTTTTTTAGCCAGTCTAAGTAAAAAGAAGAGCCATATTGGGTATTTTGTTCTGCGAAATTTCTGACAGCCAAGCTGGTTCGTTTTGGCCAGGGTGCAACGGCCGCATGATTTAAGTGTATGATTTCAGAAGATAAGGGAAATTCAGGATGATTCATTAGCGTTAAATTTTAGGGGAGCGCGGTGAGTATCATATAGCTAATTTATGGGCTATTCAAAAAATACCACTAAAAACCCTAAAGCCAGCGCTTTAAATATTTCATCCTGAGAGATAACCGGCATATTTTATAAATAAACTAGAATTATACTTAACTTAAGCTAAACTTGATTGAATTGAGCTAGGAGATGCGGATGCCAGAAAATTATTCTTTAGTTATAAGTGATGAGGTACATGCCTTGGATTTTTCGGATGATTTTAACGAGCCTGTTTTTTTTCTAGAAAATAATAAACAGCTTCATTTGTCTGCTGCTAATGATGCAATTAATGATGCAATCTTAAGGGACTTGATTTATGCCATTATTAGACGGCCTGGAAATTTACTGGCTCACTTGCAACGTATCACGCTTTGTTACGAAAACAACAAAGAACTTCAGTTGTCTGCGGCTTTGATGGATTTATTTATTGTTTTAGAAGGGGCGGGACATGCGATTAAACAACGAATGTTAGCGGGAGTGAGAACACATTTATCAGCCTCCTTGTTTGAACAATTACAGGCTTATCTAAATGCCCCTCACTTGATACTAGGCAATGCTTATACCGTTCTAAGTACTGGCCGAGAATCTAATATCGCTTTGGTTTTAGTGCACAGCGATGATGCCGATATAAGTAAAAAGTATGACCCTTTGCAAGTGGCTCGCGATTTTATTGAATATAGCCAGCTAGAAGAAGCGGTGAAAGTGCTGGAGGCGGCGTTATTAGACACACCTCAACGTAGTGAGCTGCATACTGATTTAATCGAATTATATCAATCCACTAATGATCGAGATAGCTTTAACAAAATGCAACGAGCTTTGGCAAAAATTAACCATCCTATGCAGGCTCAATGGGCTGCTTTAAATACTTACTTTAATCAATAAAATGAAAGGTAAACCGACTAATTTTTTGACTGTTTCGCTTTACGGGATGGATGGTAGAACTTATAAAACCATGACTCTGTTTATCCAAGGTGCGTGTAAAGGTGTTGCGCAAATCGTTGAAGAGCATGAAGCAGAGGTTGATATTATTGATGCTGATGCAATCGATGCTAGAGTGATTTTAAATCGTTGTTTAGCACGTAAGCCGTTAAGACCTATTATTATTTTATCTTTAGAAAAATTAAAGATAGAGCATACCATTTTTGTCGAAAAGCCAGCCAAAATTGAAACTATGCTCGCCGCCTTGAAAGAGGCTCAAGACTGCCTAACAGGGACAAAGAAAAAATCAACGCAGTTAATAAAACCTGCAGAACCTATTCACACAGAAGTAAAGTTTGAACAAGCTAAAGTGACTCAGCTGAAACCTCCCGTAGAAAAACCAGCGCCCATTGCATTAGCCACCGAGACAAAAGTTTTCAGTAATCCTTCAGAGCAGAAGAAAACGGCAAAACATAAAGCTGCCATGATGATTAATGAGCACAACTTTTCTAGTTTTATTGGTATAGTCCCTGGGGTTGATTTTAATGACCCAGAGCAATGGCGTAACGCAAGCTATAACCCAAAGCAATATTATCAGGGTTATGTGCAGTCATCTATTCAAGTTGCTCAGGAAAAAGGCCAGGTTATTAAGCTTAATTCTGGCTGGAAGCCATTAATTATCTTGCCGCATAGTCATGAAATTTGGTTAGATGCTGATGATAAACAATTGCGTGCTTTTGCCAATGTGAGGATCAGCCCGGTAACTGGCTCGGGCGTCAAAGTGATGACTTTATCTAAGGTTAATCCAAAAGAAAAAGGTTTTTCAACGCAATTGGACAAAATTCAGGAAATGAATGCTTTTGTTTGGAAATTAGCCTGTTGGACCTCAAAAGGGTGTTATCCGCAATCGTTGATCTTAGCTGAACCAGTCTATCTTAAACAATGGCCTAATTTTACACGTTTAGTGATAACGCCTCATGCGATGCGTATCGCTGCGTTACTTATTGTTGGCCCTAGGTCGATGCTAGATATTATTCGAGTACTCCAAATCAAGCCTCAATATGTTTTTGTATTTGTCAGTGCTACTTATGCGATTGGCATTTTAGAGCAAGCTAAGAGGCAGGCAGATAACATTACTACGCCTGAAGTGCCGACAATAAAGTCAATACAGAAGAAAAGTCTTTTCAGTCGTATTTTAAATAAGCTCCGGAGCAGCGACAAAACATGAGTCAATATAAAATAATTTTTACTGGCCCCGTCGGGGCTGGAAAAACCACGGCGATTAGCTCTCTCAGTGATGTGCCTTTAGTGAAAACAGATGAAGCTGCCAGTGATATGACCAAGCAAAGAAAGTCTGAAACCACGGTGGCAATGGATTATGGCATTATGTATATCAATGATGGTGAGAAAATTCATTTATATGGCACGCCAGGCCAAGAGCGTTTTGATTTTATGTGGGATATTTTAACGGTCGGTGGCATTGGCTTGGTTTTATTGTTGGATAATTCACGTGCTGATCCCTTTAAGGATATGCGCTTTTTTTTAAAGTCATTTGCAGGTTTTATAAAAGAAACAGGCGTTGCCATAGGCGTGACGCAAATGGATGTCAGTACGCAGCCGACTATTGCTGATTATCATCAGCAATTAAAGGCATTTGATATGAGTATCCCGGTATTTTCTGTCGATGCACGAGAAAAAAAAGACGTATCAATCGTAGTGCAAGCTTTAATGTTTTCTTTAGATCCAGGCATAGATGAGGAATAGTTTAATGAGTGATGCTAAATTAGCGAAGGATTTATATATCTATTTGACACCAGCAGGCTGCTATTACGCAGTCTCTGCAGTAGAAGACGATTTGGTGAGAAAGTTTTTGCACAATTTATTAGCGCAAAGTAAAACTTCCAAGTTGGATATGCCGAGTTTACATAAACTAATGGATAATGATGATGCCGAAAAATGTATTGCATTATTACAGCGCTGTCAGCAGTTAGGCTGGGTACAAGGTATAAAAGAAGAACGTACCGTTCCGATCGGTGCATTAGAGGATTTATTACCGGGATTATTAAGTAAAATTGCAGAAGAAGGCAAAGTATTATTGGCTGATGATCAGGGGTTTTATTTGGCTTGTCATGGTTATGCACATGAAGTTGCAGAAGAAATATCTGCTTTAAGTGCCGAAATCTCTGTGGTTCAGGCTCGGCGCACAGGCTTATTAATGAACAATTTAGGTTTAAATAGTCAGGCTTGGGGCGTTATTAATGCGTCGGGTAATAGCCAGTTAGGTTTTTGGCCTTTATATATAGGCAATACCCGTTTTGTCATCGCTATTTCCGGGGTACCGCATTTTAATCGGCCTGAGTTTATAAGTTTAGTTTGGTTATTAAGTGTTCGTTATGCCCAAAAAAAATAATCTATTTTTGAAGAAAATAAAAGGGGAAAGTTATGCGTGAAGAAATGTTGATTTCTACACTGAGTGAATTAAATGGAACTTCGGCTGATATTGAAGCATCCGGTATTATTTCTACGGATGGTTTGATGATGGCCTCGGTATTGCCGGCTAATTTAGATGAAGATAGAGTGGGCGCAATGAGCGCGGCGATGCTATCTTTAGGCGATAGAACAGCACAAGAACTGGCACGTGGAACTTTAGAACAAGTATTGATTAAAGGTGATAAAGGCTATGTTTTAATGACTTATGCGGGTGATGAAGCAGTATTAACGGTACTGGCTAAATCTAATGCAAAATTAGGTTTAATCTTTCTGGATGTTAAACGTGCAGCGGAAAGTATTTCTGAATTATTAAGTTAAAAGAGCGGCAGGCTGATTCATAGTAGCGCTCTTTATTATCAATATCAATTAAGGAATACAGTATGTTGCATGATATGCAAGCGGAAAATATTGTCGGTGAATTTACCGAGGTAAGGCTAGAGTTGTACGGAGGCTTAAACCGGAAAATTTTATATACTGCCATTGAAACACCTTATCCTGATGGTAAATTGATTGTTTCGACAACAGATACCCAAGGCGTTATTACCCATGTTAACCGTTCGTTTGTAGAAATGTCGGGTTATAAGGAAGAGGAGTTAATTGGCGCGCCACATTGCATTTTAAGGCACCCTGATATGCCGCCTGCGGCTTTTAAAGATTTATGGGAGACGGTAAATCAAGGTCTTAAGTGGCAGGGTTTCGTTAAGAATTTACGCAAAGATGGCGGTTATTACTGGGTAAAAGCGACGGTTATTCCCAATATCAGAAATGGTCAGGTGATGGGTTATACATCGGTGCGCCGCAAACCATCGCGAACCAAAGTGGAAGAGTGCATAAAACTCTATCCTACTTTATTTTAAAGACGGAGAGTCTCATGCCTTATCAATTTACGGTCAGTCCAGATTTTACCCCAGATCACCTTTCTGGCTGGTATATCTTTAATACTTGGTTACAAAAACACACAGACAACGCGATTCATTTGGAAATGTATCATGATTTCCATGAGCAACGTGCCGCCATACAACAAAATAATGTCGATTTGATTTATGCCAATCCTTTTGATGCGGCTATGCTGGTGCGTGAAAAAGGATTTAAGCCTTTGGTAAGGCCGCTAGGCCTTTCCGACGAAGCCATTATTGCCGTAAATGCAGATAATCACGTTGAGGATGTTGCGCATTTAAGTGCAGGTATTAAAGTTGCCGTAACAGAAGACCCCGATGTGCATATGATGGGGATGATTATGTTAGAGCCGGGCGATTTAGACGCAAATAATGTCGAAATGGTGGCTTGCGATACCTATGTTTTGGTGGCTAAAAATTTACTAAAAAAAGAGGCCGATGTCGGGATTTTTCTCGCAGAAGCTTACGATGATTTATCTAATATGATTAAAAAACAATTACGCATATTAGTACGCAGTCAGATCAGTGTTATTCATCACTCTCTTATGATCGGCCCAAGATTATTAGAACAGCGTGAGCATATACAAAGCATTTTGGTGCAAATGGCGGACAATGAAGAAGACAAAGGTGTTTTAGATAGCTTAGGCTTTACACAATGGCAAGTGGTTGATGATGAAGAAATGGAATTTATGATTGATTTGATGGATACTTTAACTACCTGATTTAAATCATTTGTTTATCTGCCTTAAAAAGCTGAGGGTAAAACATCAAATAATGCAATATTATAGGAAAATGCAAAAAAATTTACATTTAAAGATATTTGCCCCGAACAAGGCGCAATGACTTAAATATCAAAAGTTGCATTCACATGTAAACGCAGCCTTGTAGTAAGAGCGCTTGTTTATTGGGGGGAAAATATAATGATCCTATTTATCTAGTGAAACCTCGCTATGGAATCTCTAATCAAGCTGCGCCCGAATCTGGTATATCATAAAATTTTCAGTGCTTTCATAAAGCCTCGCGAGCATAAAAGCTTGCTGATTTAGTTTGATGGTCGACGCTGTGCAG
>JACUUF010000388.1 GCA_014859465.1 Methyloprofundus sp. | reverse complement strand
GATCTGAAAAACTTGGCGTTGCCAGAATGAATCAGGGGTTAATCGAGGTGCCCTCTTACTAAGCAGCAATCAACATGACTCAAGCCAATCTGCATCATCGGTTTTCTCAATTACAAAAAGCCATCAGGCCTTTGCTAGAACTGATAAAAGACTTGACTGGCCTCGAAACCACTTTTGTCACTTACATCGACCCTGTTTTAGCTAACCAGAAGGTCATTGTGCTACATACAGATGGTGCTCTCTCCCTGACAGAAGGAGGTGAAGTCAAATGGTCGGATTCTATGTGTCGCTTAATTTTTAATGAAGAAAAAGCCTCTTCTGAACGAATCGACCAACTTTTCCCAAATAGCCTCGGTGCAGGGGTGGGCATGAAAACCTTTTTTGCATTACCTATAAACTTCCAACAAAACTTAATTGGCAGTCTTTGTGGCGCAAGTACACGTCGTCAATCACTAAATGAGGACGACTTGAAGAGGCTTCGTTTAATTGCCAGCGCTATCTCATACCAGATAGGTCAGTGGCAACGTCTCGTTAAATTACAACAAAAACTGGAGCTCGCCGACCAGCAAAAACACAATTTACAAAAATTGGCCAACACCGACCCACTTACCAACCTCTATAACCGACGTGGTTTTGCTCGCTGTTGGAAACAATGCGTTGATCAACATAATCTATCGCCAACACACTCGGCTGTATTGGCAATAGATGTTAATGAATTCAAGCGACTAAATGATCAATTTGGTCATGATCTAGGTGACCAAGTCCTATGCAGCTTATCGGAGGTTTTGCATACTATTAGACGAGAATCGGATTTTGCTAGTCGTACCGGAGGTGACGAATTTATTTTAGTTTTGCCAGATACCAGCGCAAATGGCGCGCAAATACTCGCTGAGCGATTACAAACTGAATTTCAAAATAGCCTTTTATCCAAAAATATTCAAGTAACTCTAAGTATCGGTATCGCACACAGTCAAGTTGGTTTGAATGAAGATATGTTGCTTTTAGCTGATAAAGCACTATATCAAGCGAAGGCCTTACCCACTGAACACATCGTCCGTTTAAATTGGAAAACAACTTCATCTCTGATAACCGAGCCATGAAGATACTGGCTATCAATTGCATGTCGGTCCGGTGTTTAACTTTTAGGATTCATTATGCATTATCGTCTTTACCCGGTTGACCCTCTTACACCAGACACGGTTTCGGCTTGGGATTTCGTATCCGATCAAGTGATGGGTGGTGGCTCGCAAGGCCAAGTTGTGCAACAACAAGTGAATGGCGCTTGGCTAACCTGCCTACAAGGCCAAGTCAGCCTCGAAAACAACGGGGGGTTTATCCAAATGCAATTTGATTTGAGGGCGGTGGATGATCTTGCTGATTTTGATGGGGTTTACATCACTTGGCGCGGTGATGCGCCTGCGGTTGCGGCACACCTAAAAACCACTGAGTTACGTCAGCCCTGGCAGTCTTATAAAAACACCGTTTTTCCATCCCCAGAATGGCGCACAGATTATTGGCGTTTCGAACAGTTTGTGCCTTATCGTACGGGGATTCCAATCAACTTAAAGCTCGTGACGCATTTCGGACTGTTAGCCATCGGGCAGGCCGGGCCCGTCAACTTGTGTATTCGAGAGTTTGGGTTGGTTAAACTTTAGGCTAGCTTTAACCAACCTAGCCGAAAAATTTATAACCTAGTCTGTCTTGAGGAGCTCATCATAAACACTTTGAGCATTTCCAATATATAACTGATCGTACATCGGGCGATGATGATATTTAGGCATATCGACTGCTTTTTCAAATTCTTGCCCGCTCAAACCTTGGCTGATCGCCTTGTCTACGATTGCTTTAAGGTCTACAAAATAATCATAAGTCTGTGCAATCAACTCGGTAAGATTCGTCGCGCCACCATGACCAGGAATCACTAACATTTCATCCACATTTGTTGAGTGTGTTTGAGCATAATCCACCATTCGCTCAAACGAAGTCATCCACTCCGTATAAGACGAGCCATGCAACAAGCCAGGTAAACGCTCAACAAAGCCCAAATCACCGGTAAATAGAATGTTTTTTGATGGAATGAATGCGCCCGTCATAGTCGGTGTATGACCGCCGCCAAAATTGATTAAATGAATTTCATCCGGCGTGCCTTGGTTAACAATAAGTTTGTCTTCGAAAGTTTTATATTGATCACCCATATTTTGCGCGGCTTCAACC
>JACUUF010000387.1 GCA_014859465.1 Methyloprofundus sp. | reverse complement strand
AATATCGTCGAGCACATTGAAAATAACAGTCAATATGTGAAGTGGATCCTAGCGATTACGATAGGATCCATCTTTTCACATTGGTTATATCCATCGATGGGTGTAGTGACAGCCGTACTAATCCTTTTATTTTTTGCGCGAATCACAGACCGAATAGATTTGCTTTAATCCAAAAAAAGGTCATTTTACTCACTAAACTTCAAAATTCTTCTTCTAGTCCAAAACATATCGAACAGTGTTTGAAATATGCCCAATTAAAGTCTATAAATAGAAGTGTCAATACATTCAGTTTTGTATGATTGTACTTAAAACTTGTCAGGAAATAAAAATGAAAAAAATACGCCATGTAGGAACACTTGCTCCTGCATTATTTATTATCGCTTTTGTAGCGCTCTGGATCAGTAACGGTCAGGGAATTATCAAGAATGATCCAGAAAACAATATTGCTATTCCTGCAGAGTTGCTCATGCCGCTGCAAGTTCGTGCCAGCTATAACCATGAACGGATCTTTTTTCAATATCGTTGGCCAGCCGACCGCCCCTCTTATTTGCACGATGTGTTTAAATTTGAAAGTGGAAGTTGGAAACGATATGGAAATGCAGTGCCAGGCTCTGAACCTCATGGACTTCATGAAGATAGAGTTGCCATGATGGTCGATGATGGAAGCGTTCCTGATTTTGCCCGTTACGGTGGGTACATTAATATTGGCACAGGATTGGTTGGAATGAGTGATGAAGCTTCCAGTGATGAGGTTAAAAAACATGCTTACCTTGGTCAACAACGAGGACAAAGCGAAGTAACCAAATTTCTTCCTCAAACACGTAATTCATCTGATTGGGCAGATACAGCAGATGCAGATCGCATCAAGCAACTCCGTGCTGCAGGTTACTTTTTAGATCTGTGGCATTGGCGCTCAGCACGAGGCAATCCTCTGAATATTTCAGATGATCAACTAGTACATGATGTACGTGATGGCGATTCAGGCCGCAGTGCCTGGTTTACTAATTGGGATGCTGAAAACAACCAACCCCTTGTTATGTTCAATCCCGATGTTGCTGGTCATGCCGCGTTAAACTGGGACATTATTCAATCAGGGCAACTGGATCCAAGCTCTATCTATTATTTGCATGAAAGCACAATGCAGCCCTTTGATCCTGATTATGAATGGCAAGAGGGTGATGTGCTTCCTCGTAGGGCATTGAGAACACCAGAGGGATCACGTAGCGACATTGCTGCCAATGCTTTCTGGGCCGATGGCTACTGGAACGTATCACTTTCCCGACTGATGGATACCCAAGCACCTCTTGATGATAAAATTTTCGTCGATGGTGGTGAATATTCAATTGCCTTCTCCGTACATAGAGATGCAACCGGTGGTCGATGGCACTATATCTCAATGCCTATATCGCTTGGGTTAGGTCGTGATGCGCAGCTTTCTGCTTACAAAGAAGCAGGCGCAAATCCAACATGGGCGCAAGATTGGCATGACGTCACACTGTTTTATCCGGGTCAAGTGACATGGTCTCATTTGACGAGTAAAGCGCACGCAGGTAGCAATAAAATCGCTAAAAAAGTTCCTGCGTTGGCATTCCATAATGAGGAACAACTTGCTCTTTATGGTATAGAAAGTGAATTTAGAAAGCCAATCAAGCAGCAGTGGTATTTAACATTGTTCTCTGGTTTGTTTTTATTTGCAGCCATTGGCTTATTTTTATATCGCAGTATTACACCTGCTAAAGGAGCGAACTAAGATGATTGCTTATCATCACATCATGGCGCATTTTCCAATTGCCTTGCTATTGATTTCAACACTATTTATGTTGCTAAGAACATTGAGTGGTCACCCATCCATTGTGGCTCTCGAAAAAGCGGTTCCTAGTTTATTGGTGCTGGGATTATTGGGAAGCGTTGCTGCTTTTATACTCGGTATGACTTTATGGCCTTTAGAAGCTTCTTTATCATCACCTATGGCTAAAAATAAAATATTATTTACTGCGTGGGCTATGATGGCTTGGCTAAGTGTAACGGTTGTCCGGATTCGGGCAGAGAATAATTTATGGCAGAGTTCGCTAAAATGGCCATTCATGCTATTAGTGCTTATTGCTGCAGGTTTAATAAGCATATCAGGTGCACTGGGTGGATACCTAATGGGCTCTCCTTCTGACTTTTCTATGTTGCTTAAGCTTGCTGGATGGAATGTTTATCAAACCTTTTACTCAGCTACTTGGGCAATTATCTTTGCAGCGCTTAT
>JACUUF010000091.1 GCA_014859465.1 Methyloprofundus sp. | reverse complement strand
GACTGACTAAAGAAAGCGATTGAAAAACGCTGTGAAGGAAACTAAATGCTAGGAAGGAAAAACCAGAATGATCACTGAGTAGCAATATAGAGACATTTAACATTCAGCAGAAAGATAGGCGAAGTAACTGCTTTTTTAAGCGCAGTGCGCAAACCTGCTAAGCTTGTGATAAATTTAGGTTTCACTACGTCTCCTAACGAGCCGCAAAAGGATGCTCTGCCTAGCCACACAAAATTTAATATCCACACTATTAAAATGATTTGTTTTAAACACTGATAGGAACATACATAAAGCACGGCTATCTACAAGATTTTTGCGCCATATATGAACACCCTAGGCTTATAAGAGAAAGCCACAAGCCTAACCGAAAATATTAGTTAGCAGAACAGAATCTAGCTTCCCGTTTAAGCCGGGATATAGTGAATACCTTAGAGCACGGCTTGTGTACACTTGCATGGCAGGCTCAAGCCGCGCCCTACGCCCAGTATTAATGTCCAACTTTAGACGGAAAGCCCAGAATTTTTATACTCAGCAATATTTTCTATTTTCATTGCCTTAATAATCATTTTCAATTCCATACGTTGTTGCTTTAGCGGCCCTAATTCAGCGGCAAGATTAGCAATACTTTCCTCAATGCTTCCTTTCGATTCACTAATTTTACGCAACATTTGTAAACGGCTTTCAATTTGCTTTTTATGATCTTTAATTTGATGCATCAAAGGCGAAAGAACACTATTACTCCAAATCGTCGCATCTTTATTTGCATGCTTCAGTACTTCACGTGCTTTGGAAATAATGGTGCTATATAACTTTTTCACAACAATACTTTGCTCGGTCATTGTTGTTTTAGCGCTAGAGCGAAAAAGCTCGCCTTCTTCAAAGATTTGCTCTAACTCAAATTGATATTGCTTAATTGAAAATAACTGAGGCTCAATTTCTTTAAAGCCATACTCATCTCTAAATTTCTTATGAATCGCTTTAACTAAGCGGCGGGTCTCATTAGTGGTATCAACAGCGTCTTGCAATAAATCACGCAGCTCATCAAACAATTTACGAATATTCTGCTTCATGCCATAAGTAGTCAAACTTTTAGCCATATCTTCTTTAGTTCGATGAATGACCTCGTCAATTCTGTCTTTTCCTAAGGAATCGACTAGCATCTTGGCTTGCACACTAAAAACTCGACGGCTGGCTTGAAAATTTTCCACATTGACTAAATAAGCATTTTGACGGTCGCGTGTTTCAGCCATCAATTTACCGGTCATATCAGAGTTTTCGAAATCTATTTTCTTAAATTCCTCTAATTGCGATGTCGCATTTTTGTATTTTATCTCAGTCAGACTTAAGGATTCATTAACCAAGAAGCCGATATTGCGCACCACTGTTTCCATTAAAATACTGCGTCGATGGTTCAAAATATCGTTTGACAAATAGTTTTCCAAGCCTGCCAAGCGGCTTTTCTCCAATAAAGCACCATCAGATTTAATTTTCGCTAACAACGCCTGCTTAGCAGAGACGGGAAAAATCAGCTCTTCACTCACCCCTAAAATCGTGGCAGAATTTTTAATTTGCGAAATAATAGACGCCTCATAACCCGATTCGCCCGCCAAATCATCCCACATCGAATCGATTTTATTCATGACCACAGCAAGACCTTGCTTGCCAGCACCACGAGCTATGCTGATATGATTACGCCACATTTCTAAATCACTTTTGGTCACGCCGGTATCAGCCGCCAAGACAAAAATAATAGCTTGCGCACTAGGCAGCATATTTAAAGTTAATTCAGGTTCTGTACCTAAAGCATTTAGTCCCGGCGTATCTAAAATACAAAGACCTTCTTTTAGCAAAGGGTGTGGGAAACTAATTAAAGCGTGTCGCCAACAAGGTATCTCTACCTCATTTCTATCTAACATTCCTAATTCAGCGGCTTCACGCTCATTCCATAAGCCCAATTTATCCGCAGCCTCCTTGGAAACTGTTTTAACGGCAACTAATTCTCTAAATGCTTCCTGCATTTGTGTAGGTGAATCACAATCTAAATCAATTTGCGTCCATCGATCTGGGTTTTGCTTGTACTCAACCAAGGAAATATCTTCCAGACGACTTTCTATATTCAATAAACGAATATAACTGCCCGATGTATCATAAAATAATTCGGTTGGACACATGGTGGTGCGTCCGGGAGAGGAAGGTAACAGCCTGACTCCGGTTTCAGCAAAAAATAAAGAGTTAATAAGCTCCGTTTTACCACGAGAAAATTCCGCAGCAAAAGCTAAAGTAATACGATCATGACTCAAGCCATTAAGCATATTTAATAGCGTATCCGTACTGCTTGGATCATTTAACCCATAACGATTACGCCACTCTCTGTACATTTCAATTGCTTGGACAATGCCTTCTCGCCATTGCGAATATTCATGTAACTGCTCTTTAAATTCCATACATCCCGTGCCTTATCGCTGATATCGCCAATAACCGCATTTATTACCTAAAATGACGGATAATCTAAATTCAATTCCTTACACCTACAAAATAAATTGTAGCCTAAAAACAAAAATCTGCTAAAAAAATAAACGGCCTCTGTCTCTATTTTATTACTAACGCTAGTGACAGACACACTTTTCTAATGATTATTAGCATCGATTTAGAAAAACAACTTATAATCGCTTAAAAATCAAATCCCAAACACCATGCCCTAGACGCAAGCCACGCTGCTCAAATTTCGTTAAAGGCCGGTAATCTGGTCTTGGGCAATAATCCTGACTAGCACTAGCATTAACAAAATGCTCCGCTACAGCTAAAACCCTTAACATATGCACCGCATAGTGCTGCCAGTCTGTTGCGGCATGAAAATAACCTTCAGACTTTATTTTTTGCGCGATAAGCTTAACAAAGCTAGGTCGCACAATACGCCGTTTATGGTGTTTTCTTTTATGCCAAGGATCAGGAAAAAACAAATGCATACCTGATAAACTAGCATCTGGAATACATTTCTCTAACACTTCTATAGCATCATGATAAAAAATTCTCACATTGCTGATTTTTTTTCTTTCCAGTTGCGCTAATAAATTACCCACGCCCGGCTTATGCACTTCGATGCCAATATAGTCTTTATCGGGATTATCTTCTGCGACTTTGGCCAAACTTTCGCCATTACCAAAACCGATCTCCAAAATAACCGGTGCACTACGCCCAAAAATAGCAGGCAAATCGCAATCCGCTTCTGGATCTAAACAATATTGATCCCAAAGCGTATCTACTGCATTTCTTTGTGCATCGGTCATTCGCCCAATACGACGAATAAAGCTCTTAATGCGAGGGGCACTTTGTTGTTCTTCGATCATACTCAACTTAACCAATTAAGCCATCTAGTGGTGAAGAGGCAGAGGCAAAACGCTTTCTTGGCATTCTTCCCGCCAAATAAGCTTCGCGCCCCGCTTGGATGCCTTTTTTCATTGCTGAAGCCATTAACACCGGATTTTGAGCGGCTGCAATCGCTGTATTCATTAATACACCAGCACAGCCCAACTCCATCGCAATAGCAGCATCGGATGCGGTACCCACGCCCGCATCAACCAAAATAGGCACCTTTGCATTTTCTACTATGGTTAAAATATTATAAGGATTTTGGATGCCTAAACCTGAACCAATAGGCGCCGCCAAAGGCATAACCGCAACGCAACCTATATCTTCCAAACGTTTCGCAATAATAGGATCATCATTAGTATAAACCATGACATCAAAGCCATCTTTAACCAATAATTCTGCGGCGGCTAAAGTCTCTATAATATCGGGTAATAAGGTTTTTTGATCGGCCAAAACCTCTAATTTCACAAGTTTATGTCCGCCCAATAACTCACGCGCCAACCGACAGGTTCGAACCGCGTCATCAGCGGTAAAACAACCCGCTGTATTAGGTAAAATGGTGTATTTATCCGGCGAAATGACATCCAATAAATTTGGCTCACCTGGGTTTTGACCGATATTGGTACGCCTAATAGCGACTGTTACAATTTCTGCACCACTCGCCTCTATCGCTAACCGCGTTTCTTCTAAATCTTTATATTTTCCAGTACCAACTAATAATCGCGACTTAAATTCTTGACCAGCAATAGTAAAACTATCGTCTTGGCCGCCACCAATCGCCTGCACAATCTCGACAGTATCGCCTTCTTGACAAACAGTTTGCGCATATTGATTAAACGGTAAAATTTCTTTATTTAATTCGACAGCAATGCGTTTATTCACTAAACCCAAGTCGCTAACAATATCTGCGATAGTGCTATTTTCTGGATATTGCTTAGTTTCACCATTGACATAAACATTCATGCTTTTTTGTTCCTGTTAGTTTTTTACTGTTCTTCTTTTTTGTACGGCAACGGCCAAATCATTCAATAAGGTCTCGGTATCACTCCAACCGATACAGCCATCAGTTATGCTTTGTCCATAAACCAACGCTTTACCCGCCACAACATCCTGTTGCCCTGCTTGTAAATGGCTTTCGATCATGACACCCATAATACGATGATCACCATTAGCTATTTGTGTAGCAACATCCTCAGCAACTAATAACTGCCGGTGACACTGTTTTAGGCTATTCGCATGACTTAAATCAATCATAATATTAGCTTTTAATCCGGCTTTTTCCATGCTTTGCGCAACTTTATCAACACTGACTGCATCATAATTAGGGCCATCATTGCCACCGCGTAAAATGATATGCACATCTTCATTACCGGTAGTGGAAAAGATAGCTGAATTACCTTGTTTAGTCACCGATAAAAAGTGGTGTGGATTCATAGCGGCTTTAATCGCATCATTGGCAATAGCAATGGTACCGTCCGTTGCGTTTTTGAATCCAACAGGACAAGACAAACCTGAAGCAAGCTCTCGATGACACTGACTCTCGGTAGTTCTCGCGCCAATCGCGCCCCAAGCAATCAAATCAGAGACATATTGTGGCGTAATCAGATCTAAATATTCAGTAGCCGCCGGCATACCCAAACTATTCAAATCTAACAATAGCTGCCGAGCAACACGTAAACCTTTATTTATGTTAAAGCTACCATCTAAATCAGGGTCATTAATTAGTCCTTTCCAACCGACTGTTGTTCTCGGCTTTTCAAAATAGACACGCATAATAATATGCAAGTCTTGCTTTAATTGCTCTTTAATAACGCAAAGCTTACTGGCATATTCAAGAGCCGCCTGCGGATCATGAATAGAACAAGGTCCGACCACCACAATCAATCGATCATCTTGGCCAATTAAAATATCATGTACAGCGTGGCGAGCCTGTTCAGTAGTTCTAGCTGCTACTTCCGTCAACGGCAATTCATCATGCACCAGAATAGGTGCCATAACACCTCTCGTTTCACGGATTCTTAAATTATCAGTATTAAATTGACTTTGCATGGCTCACAAAAAAACGATTATCACAATTAATTGCAGCATTTTAACCTAAAAATTGGCATTAAGTATGGAGTTTGTCAAAAATTACACGCTATAACTACCATTTAATCACTGTAATCTATCTATTCAGCACTCATTAGCCAATTCTTACTCGCCGACACCAAACGAAGCTAAAAGCCAAAATTGTCAGTGCGCTATTTAATTGCTGGAGCACTTGCAACCTTGCACGACAAAAAGGTTATAATCTAACCATTACATTTGTTTCGCAGCGCAGGAAAACTGATGCAACATACGCAAAACTTAGTTCATGGTGCAGGCCTTGGTTTACGACGCCCCTTTCTTAACGAAGCTCTCGCAAGCCCGCTAAAAAATGTCGATTTTTATGAAGTTGCCCCAGAAAACTGGATGACCTTAGGCGGCAAATTAGGCAAACAATTTAGCGCTATGACTGAACGCTATCCGTTTATCTGTCATGGCTTATCGCTGTCTATCGGTAGCACCGATCCGCTTGATGAAGATTTTATTAAAAACCTAAAAACCTTTCTGCGTGAGCATAAAATCAAATTTTATAGTGAACATTTAAGTTATTGCAGCAACAACGGGCACTTATATGATCTGATGCCGATTCCCTTTACCGAAGAAGCTGTGCATCATGTTGCCCAAAGAATTCAACACGTACAAGACATTTTAGAGCAGAAAATTGCCATTGAAAATGTTTCTTATTACGCCGCGCCAGGACAAGAAATGTCCGAAATTGATTTTTTTAATGCAGTGATTGATGAGGCCGACTGTGATGTGCTGTTAGATGTTAATAACATCTATGTCAATAGCGTAAACCACAACTACAGCGCTGAACAATTTTTACAGGCAATTCCAGCACAGCGCATAAGCTATGCACATATTGCCGGACATTATGTTGAAGCTGAAGATTTTCTAGTGGACACTCACGGCGCGCAAATTATCGACCCTGTATGGCAATTATTAGCAAAGGCCTATGACTTATACGGAGTATTTCCAACGCTACTCGAAAGAGACTTCAACATTCCCAGCGTCGCCGAACTGCTACGCGAAGTAAGCACCATCCAATCCTTACAAACTGCATGGCATACGAATAATGAACAACACTCAGCCTAAAATCGACTTTAAAGCCAAACAAGCTGAGTTTTCAGCCTATATCCGCAACCCTAACTCGCAGCCCTGCCCAAGCGATGTTGCGCCACAACGCATGCAAATGTACCGCGAGCTATTTTTTAACAACGTAGAAGGCTTTCTTTCCAGTAACTTTCCGGTATTGCATAAAATATTAAATCAAGAACAATGGCAGCAGTTAGCACAAGACTTTTTCAGTCAACATCAAAGCACGACGCCTTATTTTTCAGAAATACCTGAAGAATTCATTCTCTATTTGCAAAATGAACGCCAAATACAAGCAGATGACTATCCTTTTATGCTCGAATTAGCACATTATGAATGGGTTGAAATGGCATTATCTATCGCACAAGATATTCTGCCTGAAAAATCTAAGCCTCAAACGCTAACCCAACTACAAAAAATAAGCTTATCGCCCTTAACTTGGCTTTTAGCTTATCAATATCCGGTACACAAAATTTCCCCCAACTATTTACCAATAGAAGCGCCAGAACAAGGAACTTATCTCGCCGTTTACCGTGACAAGCAAGATGAAGTAAAATTCATCGAGCTAGCGCCGATGAGTTTTCGTTTACTACAGACCTTACAGGAACAACAAACTAAACCCATTAGTGACTGCCTAAAAGAAGTATTACCCAAGGACTCTTCGGAGGCACTACAAAATGCCGCTATCGGAGCATTACAACAGTTTTTAGATAAACAGCTTATCTATGCTGAATAAACCCTAAAAAATACTCGACACGCCCTCTTTAAATTCGCCAACTTGGCGATCTTTGATAACTTTATCCCAAGTAAATACTTTACCATTCATGGTGATATAAACGCCTGCCGGCAATAATTGCACAGCAGTCACCGCACAGCCAAGATTAAACAAAGCATCTGACTGACTAACCCTATAAGGCACCATCGCTCCCACTAAAACGATGGTCTTATTCTTAATTGTCCTAGCTAAATAACTTGCACTATCAACCATCGTATCTGTGCCGTGAGTAATAATGATTTGCTGTGCATCTGTAGCGCTACATGCCTTGCTTAATAGCTCTCTATCTGTTTCTGTCATATCCAGACTATCTTTGAGCATTAAGGACTGAAGCTCAACATCCAACTTACACCGCGACTGCTGCAACATAGCGGGTAAATGCGTTTCTGGAAAATACAACTCGCCATTCAATTCGTTATAACGTTTATCAATGGTGCCGCCGGTAATAATCAGTTTTATCATTGTATTTTTTGTAGTTGTGCCGCTGCAGCTTTACCAATCTCAGTTTCAGGCTCTTTATTGATAATTCGTTGCACAACGGAAATACTTGATTGATCCAACAAAGCAATAGCCGCCAGTCGAACCGAATCATAATGCGCGCGTAAAGCCGCAAGCTCGCGCAGGTAAGTGCTTGCTTCGCGCAATTCGTGCAACATTAACTTCTCTGGATCACCAGTAAAAAGCTCACGCAGCAAGTCGCCATGACGCGTTTGCTCGCGCACTAACTCTCTAGGATCTAATTTAGGTATTTCAGTAGGATCACTACAACAATTACTCATCACTCTCTCCCCCTCTTAAATTAACAATTTTGTGTGATTATCACGCACTGTGTCCATAGCATTCCAGTCGTTTTTCTATATTAGACTGCAATAAAAAAGTCTTAACATCAGATGCGTCTCCTTGAAAGGCAAGCCCTCTTAATTACCCTTTAAAAACCACTGAGAAATGGGCATTTATTAAGTTCGACATTTGATAAGGAGTGCAATAGCTTTAGCTTTAGCTGTGCCTGACAAAAAAGCTAAAGCTTTTTACGCCTGCTCAAGTTATTAAACACTCAATAACACATCCACAGCACAAGCAGGACAGATATGCGTAACCGGCAGGTCTTCTTGATTTTTCCATGCAGCAAGCGCCTCTTTTTTATCGCCTGAAACAACAAAAATCAGCTCCTTGGTATTACTTAGCGCTTTAGCGCTCAGACTAACGCGATCAGAAGGCGGCTTAGGTGAATGATGGACCGCATGCGTTAACTCATTTTCATTATGCACATGCCCTGGAAATAAGCTGGCCGTGTGACCATCCTCCCCCATACCTAACAAAACCAAATCGAAAGCGCCGGCATCAGCGACAATGCTGGCATATTTTTCAGCACCGACTTCTGCACCTAACTCTGCCGGAATATTATGGATTTGTGTTTTTGGAATCGCCACTAAATCCAACCATTTTTGCTCAGCTACCAGACTATTACGTTCGGCATCATCGACCGGCAAACATCGTTCATCGCCATGATAAATATGCCATTTACACCAGTCAGCTGGTTGAGTGGCTAACAATTGGTAAGCTTTTACCGGCGCCGTGCCACCCGCTAAAACGAGTTTAAAAGCGCCCTTTTCCGCAATGGCTTTATCCGCGGCCGCTAAAATGCGCTGACAAACAGCCGCTGCAAGTTGATCAATTGCGTCATATGGCTTCCAGTTTACTACTTGTGTCATTTTTCTTCCTGTAAGGTATTGCGCCAGTGCTGGCTTTCTTTTTCAAATAAGCGGCGTTCATTAGGCCCCCATGAGCCCGCCGGATAAGTTGCTATATAATCACGATCAACAGACCATTTATTAATGATCGGATCGACGATCTTCCACGCATATTCCACTTCATCGTAGCGCAGAAATAAAGAGCGATCGCCTTCAATGACATCCAATAATAAATCCTCATAAGCATCTGCAGCTAATTCGTCTTTATTACGAAAACTCGCATCCAAATTAGTGACGCGCGTACGCATTTCCAAGCCCGGCTCTTTCACGGTCATTTCCATACGAATACACTCTTCAGGCTGTATGCCTAATAGCAGCCAGTTCTGCTTGATTTTCTCTGCTTGCGTATGCGCAAATAATTGCGAAGGGGCATGTCGAAAACAAATAGAAATCGTCGATTGCGCTTTTTCCATGCGCTTTCCAGTACGCATATAAAAAGGCACGCCACGCCAGCGCCAGTTATCAACATACAATTTCATCGCCGCATAAGTCTCAGTAACGCTACCTGCGGCAATCGCCTCTTCCTGCAAATAACCACTCACCGGCTCGCCATTGATTTTACCTGCGGCATATTGTGCACGAAATGCTTGGGCATGCACTGCTTCTTCTGGAATAGGACGAATCGACTTTAAAACTTTCACTTTTTCATCGCGCAAATCTTCTGCTTCCATAGAAACCGGTGGCTCCATCGCCACCAAAGTTAATAATTGCAACAGATGGCTTTGCAACATATC
Organism: Methyloprofundus sp.; assembly: GCA_014859465.1. Classification (GTDB taxonomy): domain Bacteria; phylum Pseudomonadota; class Gammaproteobacteria; order Methylococcales; family Methylomonadaceae; genus Methyloprofundus. The sequence goes on along the minus strand of JACUUF010000091.1, from coordinate 3,940 downwards.
GCGCATTGCTCCCGTCTGATCATAATATGCCCCGCGACTACCAATACCTAGCTGCTCTGAATGCGTAATCTGAATATGGTCTATATAATTTCGATTCCACAAAGGCTCAAGCATCGAATTAGCAAAACGAAACACCAAGACATTCTGCACCATCCCTTTGCCTAAGTAATGGTCAATACGATAAATTTGCTGCTCTTTTAAATATTGGCTGATCTTGTTTTGTAAGGAGCGAGAGCTTTCTAAATCTGTGCCGAATGGCTTTTCAATAATAACGCGGCGCCAGAACTGATTTTCCTCTAATAATTTTGGTTTACTCAAATGCTCAATCACATGACTAAAATCAGCGGGATTAATCGCCAGATAAAAAGCCATATTCTGTGGAAACTTAGCGGACTCTAAGAGCAATTGCCCCAGATCGCTATAACATTCCGCTTGCTGCATATCGCCTTCATGATAATGCAAGCGCCCGATAAAGCGCTTAAAAACAGCCTCGTTAATACCACCACGCGCTTTTGCTTCCAGCATCTCACGCACTTCAGCGGCCCATTTATCATTATCCCAAGGGCGTCGGCCTATCGCGACAATTTTTGTGTCATCATCTAAACGATTTTCAATATCCAAATGATATAAAGCAGGGATTAATTTGATGCGCGCTAAATTGCCTGTTGCGCCGAAAATTACATAAGTACACGGATCAGTTTTCATTCACGAACTCCTTTTAAAGTAAAAACATGGACAAAGACAGCTTGCATAAATCAAAACGCCTAACAGTAAAATTGCCTAGCTTGGGCATGTTTTTCTTGTAAAGCCTAAAAACGTAACCGACAAAAAAGTTATCTACGCCTTACTAAACAAACCCAAACTAGACAAATATTAACTTTACGCCGTATAAGTCGTAGAAGCTATTTTACCGCCAGTGCCTGTCCAATCCGTATGGAAGAACTCACCGCGTGGTTTATCTAAACGCTCATAAGTATGCGCGCCAAAATAATCACGTTGCGCTTGCAATAAATTCGCAGGTAAGCGCGCACTGCGGTAGCCATCGTAATAAGCTAATGCCGAAGAAAATGACGGTGTCGGTACGGCTAACTGCACGCCCAGAACCACCGTTTCACGCCAGCCGGCATCAGCTGCTTTAATCGCTTCATTGAAAAAGTCAGCTAATAATAAGTTTTCCAGCTCAGGATTATGATCATAAGCCACTTTAATATCATTTAAGAATTGACTACGAATAATACAACCACCACGCCACATCAGCGCAATGCCACCGTAGTTTAATTTCCAGCCATATTCTTTTTCAGCTGCGCGCATTAAACCAAAACCTTGCGCATAAGAAATGATTTTTGCCGCATAAACCGCATCACCAATGGCTTTAATCATCGCCTCTTTATCACCAGAAAACTTAACATTTGCTTGTGGTAAGATTTTTGCAGCGCGCACACGCTCATCTTTTTGTGCTGACAAACAGCGAGCAAACACTGATTCAGCAATTAAAGTTAATGGCGCACCTAAATCCAGGGCATTAATACCGGTCCATTTACCGGTACCTTTTTGTCCTGCGGTATCTAAAATTTTATTAACCAAAGGCTCTCCATCCTCATCCTTATAACCCAAGATGTTAGTGGTAATTTCAATTAAATAAGAATTTAAAACACCTTTATTCCACTGTGCAAAAATCGCCTGAATTTCATCCGCACCTAAACCTAAGCCTTCGGATAATAATTGGTAAGCTTCACAAATAATTTGCATATCGCCATATTCGATACCGTTATGCACCATTTTCACATAATGTCCCGAACCTTGCTCACCAACCCATTGACAGCATGGCTCACCATCTACTTTAGCGGCAATACTTTGCAAAATAGGCTGTACCGTTGCCCACGCTTCTTTGCTGCATCCAGGCATAATAGATGGACCATTACGCGCACCTTCCTCACCACCAGACACGCCAGCACCGACAAATGAAATGCCTTTTTCCGCCAAAGCGATAGAGCGGCGATTAGTGTCAGTATATAAAGAGTTACCACCATCGATAATAATATCGCCTTTTGCTAATAAAGGAGTTAATTGCTCAATATAGCTATCAACCACCTCGCCTGCTTTAACCATTAACATGACCACTCGCGGACTTTTCAAACTATCCACCAGTTCAACTAATGAATACGCCCCTATAATTTGAGTGCCTGCTGCTGGTCCAGCAAGAAAGTCATCTATTTTATCTGCTGAGCGGTTATGCGCCGCCACTTTAAAACCATGGTCATTCATGTTTAAGACTAAATTTTGACCCATGACCGCAAGGCCAATTAATCCAATATCCGCTTTCATTATGTTGCTCGCTCAAGTTTGAAGGTAAATAACAATACATTGTGACTGTTTCAAGTCGAAACCAATATACAACAAAACACCCTACTCGGCATAGCCTACAAACATGAATATAATGGTAAACATTGATTTTAATTAGCGCCGCACCGTAAAATTACAAATTCTCTTCTTGCGTTAAAAATCTCAACTATGACCTCGCTCACGAACAACTGCCTTTGCGGCTCAGACCTTCCTTATAATCAATGCTGCGAACTACTTCATGCCGGAACAAGCCACGCAACAACGGCTAAAGCCTTAATGCGCTCACGCTTTACTGCCTATGCCATGCATAATGGCGATTATTTATTACAAACCTGGGATGCGCCTAACCGGCCTGAAGCGATCGATTTTTCTAAAGAAACCGGCGAATGGACCAGCCTAACTATTATTGCCACCAAAAAAGGCACGGAAAAAGACAGCAAAGGTATAGTTGAATTTAAAGCCTATTTTACTCAAGATGGCGAAGCGCAAGTGATGCATGAAATCAGCCGCTTTGTAAAAAAACAAGGCCGCTGGTTTTATCTCGATGGCAAAGTTAAATCTATTGGCTCAAGCAATGGCCCTGTCAACCAAGGCCTCAATGCGCCGTGCGCCTGTGGTAGCGGCAAAAAATTCAAGCGTTGTTGCGCAAATTAAAACCATAAGGCGGATGAAAGTCCACCTTTACAACATAGAGACATCAACGCAAGTCTGAAAGACTTCTCCACGCAACAAAATGATCGAATTACCCAGGCCACTTTACGCGGCAAAGTGTATGGTAGTGACGGCTTTCATCAGCAGATTGATAAATTGATTTCTAGACCCACGGTGTTATCAACACATGGTGGCGATAGGAAAAGTGCCGAGTATAAAAATCAAGCTGGCTGACCCCTTGCTCTTCCCCCTTGATCTTCAACATCCTGTACATGTGCTCATGTTTAATCTAAACTTGTCCTATATAATGTACAAGTGAGGTGCAAAATGAAAATTGTCTCTTTTACCGAAGCCCGAAATGCCCTTAAAGCCGTTTTGGACGGTGTAATTAACGATGCGGATACTACTATAATCACTCGTCGTGACTCTGAAGATGCTGTTGTAATGTCATTGGATTACTACAACAGCCTCATGGAAACTGTTCATTTACTTCGTTCGCCGGCGAATGCTGAACACTTAAATCGTTCAATTGTGCAGTTTAAAGCAGGTAAAACGACTCAGCGAGAACTTATTGATGAGTAACAGGTTATTATCATGGACTGATGAAGCCTGGAATAGCTACGTTTATTGGCAGACTCAAGACAAGAAAACCTTAAAACGCATCAATAAACTAATTACCGATGTTCAGCGTTCCCCGTTTGATGGAATTGGAAAACCAGAACACCTTAAAGAAAACCTTTCAGGCTTCTGGTCTCGTAGAATAGATGATACCAACCGTTTAGTATACGCCGTGGATGATACGGCAATTACGGTTATCTCGTGTCGTTATCATTACTAACTGATGTTACGCAGTCGCTGGTTTTAACTTTTGTAATTCATCAAAAGCGTGTCGAATAGCATTGATATAAAGCTTCGATTTTAAAGCAAATTTATTCAGTCCTTGCTG
>JACUUF010000090.1 GCA_014859465.1 Methyloprofundus sp. | reverse complement strand
GCTGGGGAGGGTTGGGTGGGGAGATTAATATTCATGCTTTTTGTTGAGCGTGTGGCGTTTAAACAGCGTTGTTGAACAGAGAGTGATTTGATTTCCCCTCACCCAACCCAGTCATGTTGGGCTATCCCTGCCCAACACCCTGCGGGTAAATGCAAATCCGATCCTGTCGGATTTGTCCCTTTGGAGAAGGCTATGCTTATGGCGAATGTGTGCTGTAGTGATTGGTAAAGTAGTGAATATACAAACAAAGCCCTCCCTTGCTGGGGAGGGTTAGGTGGGGAGATTAAAATTCATGCTTTTTGTTGAGCGTGTGGCGTTTACACAGCGTCGTTGAACAGAGGGGAAATAGACAAAGCCTTGATTTTATTCTCCTCACCCCAACCCTCTCCAGCAGGAGAGGGAGTAACTTCACTTTTTAATTCATGGTATTTAAAAGTATAAAAGTTGTGTAGATAGCCATGCCCTGAGGGGGATTTAAATAAGGGGCCTGTGAATTTACAAGGAGATTGCTAGTAAGCGTGTTTATTTTTCGCAAATGCCGCCTTTACAGCCGCAGTTTTTACCACAGCCCAAGCCTTCTTCTTTAGCGGCACCAAACTCGGGGTGCTTTGCGGCATATTTGCGCGCTGCTTGTTGTACATAAATCCAGCTCAGCATAAGTGCAAAAATTAGCCCCATAGCAATCAGAAAATTAAGCATTTGTTCCTCCAAGGCCAGCAAAGCCCATAAATGTTAGTGACAAAATTCCGGCCAACATCATACTTAAAGCGGCCGCTTGAGTGATATTGGGTAAGTTAGATAGCTCTAACTTCTCTCGCAGACCAGCCATTAAGACAATAGCTAGGCCAAATCCTGCCCCAGCGCCCAAACTAAAAGAAACTGACTGTAAAAAATCATATTCTCTGGCAGTTTGGAATAAGGCCACCCCTAAAATGGCGCAATTTGTGGTAATGAGCGGTAAAAAAATACCTAAAGCACGAAATAAAGCGGGACTAAACTTCTTTAATACCATTTCTACTAATTGCACTGATGAGGCAATTAAAGCGATATAACTAATTAAGCGTAAAAACTCTAAATCAAACGTGGTTAGTACCAGGTTGATACCATAAGAACAGGTCGAACTAACAAACATCACAAAGGTAGTTGCTAAGCTCATATTGAAGGCGGTTTCACGTTTTGCAGAGACACCGACAAAAGGGCATAAGCCTAAAAACATGGCGAGCACGAAGTTGTTAATCAAAAATGCACTAAGAAAGATAAAACTGAGAGATTCTGGATTCATATTGACTCCTTAAGCTTTGTTGTCCTGAATGATTCGCTTGCCGCGAATAATAAAATATAAATTGTGCGCATAAATCAATAACTCTGAGCCTTGTCCGACGATCAATACCGGAATGACACTTTGCTTAGCACGCTCACTAGCTAGCCACTGGATCAAAAATCGAGCTGAAAATAAGGCTTGACCTAAAAAGCCAATAATTAACCATGTTGTTTCTTTATTCACCAGAAACCTCGGAAATTTTCGCCAAGCTATGGCGTTTTTTAAGCCAGACGACACCTAGTATATCAACTATTCCAGCCAATAAGCGGTCTATCGTGCCATACTTCGAAACGCCATGACTGCGTGAACGATGATTGACTTTCACAGAAATAATTTGCCCACCGGCGGCTAAAATCAGCGCCGGTAAGAAGCGATGCATATGATCAAAATAAGGCAAGTTTAGAAATTTTTCACGTAAAAATAATTTCAGTCCACAACCCGTATCGGGGGTTTTATCTTGTAAAATGGCTTGTCGGATGCTGTTAGCAAAGCGTGATGAAAGTTTACGCCAGCCAGTATCATTACGCTGGTGACGGTATCCAGCAAGCATCCATAATGAGTCTTTATTGTCATTTTGTTGGTAAGCTTGGGCAAGCTTGGGGATGTCTGCCGGATCATTTTGACCATCGCCATCTAGGGTGGCAATCCAAGGATATTTAGCTGCTGTGACGCCGGTATGAACGGCACGGCTTTGTCCACAACTTGTCTGATGTTTTAATACCCGTAACTCAGGGTATTTGAGCAGACATGCTTGTAATGTAACTAGGGTTGTATCGGTACTTCCATCATCAATAAAAATCATTTCAAATTCATACGATGAATTAAGTGCTGTAGCCATCTCTGCGATAAGAGATTCTAAATTGTCCATTTCATTATGGACGGGTACGACGACAGATATTTTCATGCTTGTCTATACTGAAAAATGTAGCGAAATACAATTAAGATTTAACTGCGCACTGCGCTGCCGAATCTGCGGCAATAATACGTCCGGTTTTACGTTGCTCAAGATAACCGATCAATAACAACCAAGAGCCTAAGACAATAAAACCTCCCGGCGGTAAAATCATCACCACCCAGGGTTCGAATTGTGTGCTAAAGATTTGATAACCTAATAATTGCCCAGCACCTAACAATTCTCTTACGCCACCCAACATAACTAAGGCTAAAGTAAAACCTAGCCCCATGCCTAAGGCACTGACTACGGATTTGGTAAAAGAGTTTTTAGACGCGTAAGCCTCGGCTCGGCCTAAGATTAAGCAGTTTACCACGATTAATTGAATAAACGCGCCTAGCTTATTATATAAATCCAAGCTAACTGCCTGAATAATATAGTCAACCAGGGTCACAAAAGTAGCGATTATAATAATATAGGTAGTAATACGTACTTGCTTGGGAATGAAATGACGCAGCGCGGAGACTAAAGCGTTAGAGCAAACCAGTACAAAAATACTAGCAATGCCCATCGCGAGTGAATTCAGCACCGAGTTGGTTACCGCTAATACGGGACAAAGCCCCAGCATCATGACAAACACGGGATTTTCTTTCCAGATGCCAGCGGTAAAGACATCGAGTGTTAAGGGGGTTTCTTTTTTTGTAGTTTGAGTCATAAATCACCTCATGGGTTGTTTTGTTCTCACTTTATGTAAGAACGACTATTCGACGCGTTGGGCTTCCCGTCTAAAACTGCGTCCTGCTGTTTGCAGAAAAGGTCGGCCTAAGCGGGCTGTTGAATTCCTGAAATTAAAGGGTGTCTGGGCTTAGACGGGAAGCCATGCTTTGCATCGGTGCTCTAATAGAGTAAAGACGAGCATTTTCACTTAATATAGCGTGTTTAGTTTTTACCTGTTACTTCTTGAATTAACGAAATATCTTTACGTAATAACTCATTAATTAAAGATTGTAGATTAACGCCTTTAAGTTTTGCTTTTTCAGAAAACCAATTTTCAATATCTTGATCTAAATAGACAGGAAGTTTTAATTGAGCATCGGCATGATAAAAACGTCCGCGCTGTGCATTGGAAAAGTCATATTCATCTTTCATTATGAGTCCTCATATTGGTTCCGTTCGTGTCGTGTAGCTGGTCTCGCTGAAATAATACGTATTGTGATTTGAGCTGGTTGGTACGTTATAAAAGTATGTACGACTACTTGTAATTTATGTGCGCGAGTGCGGCCTAAAGTAATCCATCTTTCTCCTTGCGCGCCATGTTCATTGTCCTGCATAGCCAGTTGTAAGGGATTAAGAAATATTTCGGTCGCCTTTTCAAAGCTGATGCCATGTTTTCTCAGGTTTGAAGAGGCCTTTTCTGGATCCCATTCAAAATGATAGTTCATTATTTATTCTTAGTGCCTATTTTCGCTTGCTCTAACAAATTCAGATGCTTAACAATCACCGGATGTAAAGCCTGCCCGCTTTGATTGAGCATTCGGCCTATTGCATTCGAGGTAATTGTCGAACCAGAAATAGCATCGATTTCCCAAGCGTTCTGCTTAGTGCCATGACGTACCGTTGTGATCGCTTGTGCTAAGGCGGATTGTTGCTCGTTTACGCTAGCATCTAAACATTTAAAATTAGCTAAAAAGTCTGGGTCGGTGCTGATTTTAGTGCCAAACCCGGGCGTTTCTGTGCTTTTTAAGACATCAAAGCCGGTAATGCAACCGCTCTTGGCTTGATAACCATATAGTAGTTTTACGGTATCTTGATAGCCTTGCGCGGCGGCATTGATGGCAATACCGACTAATTGATTATTTGAATCGTAACCTGCGTAAATTAATTCACCGGTGGTTTTATCATCGGCGAGGGTTAATTGGTCACTATCGATGACAAAGGTTAAACGGCTGGTCGCTTTAGGTAATACTTTGAAAATCGCCCGTTCAGTCGCTAGGCGTTGGTTTTCAGTAATAATGGGTTTGGTAAATTCATAAACCAAGACCACTAATAAGCCCGAGATCATAGCAACTACGGCTAAAGTGCTAATTAATTTGCCACTAGATGGCATCTCGGGTATTTGATTTTCTGGCGTGCTCATGATTTTTCCTTGGCTTTTTTACGTGCGCCATAAATGCGTGGCTGAGTATACGTTTCAATAATCGGTGTCGCGGCATTGCCGAATAAAATCGCATACATGACAGCTTCGGTTAAGCCGCCAAATAAACGAATAATGACCGTTAATGCGCCGACTAAAACACCAAACACAAAAATACCTAAGGGTGTTACTGGTGAGGCGACCATATCACTAGCCATAAAGACAGCGGCAAACATCAGGCCACCAGAAAAGAGCATAAAAGCAGGCGAGGGATATTTGCTAGGATCTAAAAAATAAAATAATTCAGCAGAGATCACAGTGCCAAAAATAACCGCGGCAGGAATGCGCCAATCAAGCATATTTTTATAGACTAAGTAAAGACCACACAGCAGAATTAATAGACTGGAAGTCTCGCCTGCTGAGCCTGCGACATGACCGATAAATAAATCATAAGTATCGGTGATTATCCCTTGGAACTTCATTAATGCCAGTGGTGTCGCACCGCTAAAGCCATCGATGGCGACTTGAGCTGTCCACTCTGCGGTAGCCGCAGGTTTCATAAACGGCAAGGCTAATGTTGACGGAATAAATTCGACAAAGCGATCGACTGCGAGTGCGGGTGTCCACGTGGTAATTGATACCGGGAAGGCTGCCTGCACAAAAGCTCGACCGACTAAAGCGGGATTAAACACATTAAAGCCCAGCCCGCCAAATAAGGTTTTGCCCATCGCGATGGCGGTAAAGCCAGCCACAGCGCCCATCCATAAAGGAAAGCCGGGTGGTAAAGTCATGGCTAATAATAAGCCACTCACCGCTGCGCTGGCATCGAGAAGGGTTGATTTTTTAGCCGACATCCAGCAGAAAAAGTGCTCGGTTGCCATGCAAGATAAAGTGGTTACCAAAAGCAATGCTAAGGCGCTGATACCAAACTGATACACAGAGTAAGCGGCTAAAGGTAATAAAGCATAGATCACATTGCGCATAATTTGCGCGACACTCGGTGCTTTGCGTATATACGGAGAGGTGCGTATGTCAATTTTGATATCAGATTTAGCCATTTTGTAAATGCTTTTCGCGGTTTAATACTTTTGCAACTCTAAAATACTGAACGAGTGGAATATTGGATGGGCAAACATAGCTACAGCAGCCGCATTCAAAGCAATCGTTTAGATGATATTTTTCTTCCATCACATCATATTGGCGTTTAGCCGCTAATAATCCCAGTTCGGAAGGGTTTAAATTAATCGGACATACTTGCAAGCATTGAGTACATTTTATACAAGGCAAGATATCATCATTTTTAGTGGCGCGTTTATCTAACACTAAAACCGCGCCTGTCCCTTTTGTAATTGGGACATCTAAAGAACGAGCCGGCATGCCCATCATCGGGCCGCCTAAAATCAATTCTGCTTCTATGCCGTTAAAGCCGGCATAATCTAGCAAATAACGTAGGGGCGTACCAATCGGTGCTAAATAATTGCCTGGTTTTTCTAAATCATCACCGGTAATGGTAATAACGCGTTCAATTAAGCCTTGTCCTTTGGGAAGCAACGCGCCAATTTCTGCCAGCGTAGCGACATTAAAAACCGCTAAACCGACATCAGAAGGCAATCCTCCTGACGGAATTTCTATACCTAATAAAGAATAGGCCAGCATTTTTTCCGCGCCTTGTGGATATTTGGTTTCTACGGCTTCAATAGTAATGCTGCCATCACTCGGTAAATGCGGTTTTATTGCTTCCAGAACATTTAATTTATTATCTTCAACACCCATAATCGCTTTCGGCGCGGCAACGCACTTCATGGCAATGCGAATGCCCAGTAATAAATTATCAATGTTTTCTAACATCACCCGATGGTCAGTGGTTAGAAACGGCTCACATTCACAGCCATTAATCAGCAGCGTATGAATAGTGTGATCCTCTGGTACGCTCATTTTGACATGAGTAGGAAACGCTGCGCCACCTAAGCCAACCATGCCCATATTTTGTACGGCTTTAATTAATTCTGCACGCGACATTTGCTGATAATCATAATAATTATCGGGTACTGGAACTTGTTGTCCAGAATTTAATGAGGTCGTGATAATAATCGCGGGCTCTTTGCCGCCTTTGGCCTTAGGTGCAAGATCAATTTCTTTAATAATACCCGTCACTGGGGCATGAATAGGCACCGACATAAAGCCATCTGCCTCAGCAATCACTTCACCACGGGTAACAGATTGCCCTTTAAAGACGATAGCCTTTGCGGGTTTACCTATGTTTTGCGCTAAATGCACAATAATCTCCGGGGCAAAGGGCAGTCTTCGCGTTGGTTTGGCGTTAGTTTCGGCCTTGTACTCATCGGGATGTATCCCGTGAGGAAAGGTTTTTTTGCCGAATAGTTTTAATAAGTTCATAAAGCGTTTTTACTGGCTAAATAAAATTTAACAACTGCCGCTGGGGCCGATTTGAGATGATCAATGCGCTGAGCATTGTTAATATTAAGCATGTATAAGTCCTTTTGGCATGCGCTGAGAGTGTTGCGTATTACAAGCGTTCCCCAACTATATCTGGGCGAAGAGCATTTTTCATCACAGCTTTTGAAGTGAGATTGACCCAAGCATTATACTATTGGATTAATTACCTTAATGTAAGAATTGAAAACTATCTTTTATGAAAGCGCATATTTTTTAATTTTGTACCATAAACTACGTTCGCTAATATTGAGCTGTTGAGCTGCTTTGGCTTTATTGACGTGGTCAACAAAAACCGGACACTTTTTCAGCTAGCGTTTTTAAAATATTCCCTTTCCAATTCGAGAGGGGATTGATAACCCAATGCTGAATGTAATCGTTTGCCATGGTAGAAAGCCACATAATCGATCACGCTCAGTTTCTCTGCATCCTGGGTTTTGAATGTTTCGTAGTTGAGTTTCTCATGTTGTAGGCTACGGAAAAATCGTTCGCTTGGCGAATTATCCCAATAATTATCCTTCCCACTCATGCTTTGCTCCATACCCATTACGGCCAAGAGCTGAAGTCTCAATGATTCGCTGGGTGGCGAGCGATTTTTGTCATGTGGAGCTGCAAAATCTACTATAAGGTCTGCTCTGGCGGCGCAGCTATAATACGCCCATTAGCTGATTTGGCTATGGGCGTATTTTATAGAGAATCAAAAAATTACTGAAATTTCTCCGCACGTTTAATTAATTTATCCAGATTTTTTTCATTTGGATTCCAAGGTGTTCCGGGGTGAATAATCACTGCGGTACATTTCTCTGCTGCTTTGACAATATCTTCAAACGTCCCTGCTGTTGGATCAATGACTATGGCTTTTTTATCTTCATTATATTTGAAGATTTTCGGATTAATATCCACGCATTCATCACAAGTTGTACAATCCGGCGTTTCTATCCAAACTGGCTCATGGCCTCCGGCTGCGGGTGCTGCTTTTGCGGCAGGCGTGGCACTGGCGGTCGGTGTTGCAGTGCTCGTTGTTGCTGTTTTAGTCGCTGCTACGGCGCTGGGTACAGGAACTTGCGCTGCATTGGTCGCAGGGGCAGCGGCTAAAGCACTGGCTAAGGCGGTGACATCGCCGCCATTCCCTCCGGCTATTGACATTAAGTTGGAGGCAATGCTGGCCGCCATTTCGGCTTTGGCTTGTGCGGCAATCGCATCGGTATCAATAACGACTTTATCCACGCCTGCTAAACCTTTGAGCGTACGCCAGAAATTACGGCGCTCAATGGTGGCATGGACAATTTCTGGGGCAATGCCAACACGTACTAAAGTATTAGAATCAGGATGTACCGCATAGACATAAGGCGTGTGCTCTGCCATGTCTTCATGGGATAAATCAATAAACTCATGTAAAGGCACCATGTCATCATGCCATTGTGAGGGCGCGATAAATTTAAAATGCTTTTGGAAGCGGCCTTCGGTCATGGCCCAGTCAGCAAAGGTTAATGGCACGGTCATCGTATCTTCTATGCCATATTCATCAACAAATTTAAGTTGATAAGTGGTCCAGTCTTTGTCTAGGTCTGGATTGCCTTTTAAAGACATGCTTTTTTCCCAGGTGTCATCTTCACGCGGGTCGTAAGTCATTAACGGATAAGCGCGCGCTTCTACGGCTAATTTGCTTTGCATATCGGCAGCATCATCGGCAACACCATGTTCTGGCTGGCAGACGGCATAAATATTAAACACCGCGGGGCCGCGATAATTTAAACCATCAATATAACCTTCAATCAAATGGTTTGGGTGGGCAATCGAGCTTTGTAAGGTATAGGTAGTTCTGTGCGCCATGGCAATTAAACTCATTTCTTTGCGCCGTTCGGTCTTACCTTTCCATTCTTTGCCATAAGGAGCCATATCCGATACTTGACCGGTAAAGCCAGAAGTACAGGCTTGTCCGCCGGTATTGGAATAAACCTGAGTATCCAAAATGAGAATTTTTAAAGGCATACCCGACATAATGCTGCGTGATAGGTTTTGAAAACCAATATCGTACATCGCACCATCACCACCAACAGTAACCACGGGCGGACACATTAAATATTCTTCTTCGCTGAATTGATGCCAGTCAAAGTATTGGAAAAAATGATCGGATTCAGCTTGATCGTATTTGCCGGCAATTTCTAATTCTGCCATGCGAATGGCTTTAAAGCCTTCGGACATTTTGACCATATGGCCTTCAAACACACCCATGGCTAAAGATGGCGCATCTTGGAATAGGTTATTAGCCCACGGGAAGGGGTAAGGATTAAAGGGGAAAGTAGAGCCCCAAACTGAAGAGCAGCCCGTGCTATTGGTAATACCCATTTCCACGCGGCCATTACCGGTTACGCCTTTAGTGTATTGCCATTTCAAATGTTTCAACTTGGCGACAATTTGCGAGGCCCATTTGAGCCATTTGGCGTCAATCGGATCGCTGGCTTTGCCTGCACTTAGCGAGCTGCTCAGATTGGTTAAGGTTAAATCGACATTTTTGTTGGCTTCAATCGCAGCTTCGACCGCTTCAATATCGCTAATATCCAGTTTTTCAGATAATTTTAGGCGGATATGCTTTTCCATGCCGGTAATCAGCTGTTCAATTTTGGCTACTTGTTTTTTGGCGCGTGGTTGCATTAAAGCGGTCACGGTGCCAGTAAATAAGTGCACAATGGTTTTTTCACCACAGCCTAAACAGGCGCCATCACCACAATTCATTGAAGAATAAGTGCGTTTATCCAGCATCATGGTGGTTAATGCGCCGATCTTTTCATCTAAATCATCAATACGTTTGTATTTAGGGTTTGAGGTCGGTAAGTCGTTCCAGTATTCCCAGTCATTGCGCAAAGTTTGGATGCTTTCCGGCGTTTGTGGTGTCGGTGCTAAGGCTTCATCAGGGCAAACTTGCACGCATTCCATGCAACCTTTACAGGTCATTGGATTGATGGTGATTGAGAATAAGCCGCCATTATTCGGGGTGCGTTTATTAATCGCATCATGATAGGGTTTGGTGATGGCGAATTTAAAGCTGCCCATGGCTTCTTTAAACCAGTCAAACTCTTGTCTGACTTCGGCTTGTTCTGCTTCGGGGTATTCTTTTATGGTTTCGCCAATGGATTTATTGAAAATCGGTTCTAAAACCGTGCCCTCGGATTTATCGGCGGTTAAAGCATGGTATTTTTTTTCCACCGTACGAATTGCGCGGCGTAAATGTTTAACGGTTTTGCCGGTTTTTTCGATGCGTTTGATATTGGTTTCAAACACTTCGTTCACGCTATTAATTAAGCCGGGAATCGCGCTATCAGGGCAGACGGTATAGCAATCGCCACAGGCAGTACAATTTTCGGGAATCCAGACCGGATGCTCAAAACGAATTTGGGTCATATCGCGGTAAATACCGCTGGCGGCAGGGATAATGCTGAGCGCCATAAACGGATCGGCTAAATTATCGTTAGCGCGGCTATTGATATAGTTGGTGCCGGTTTGCTCAAAAAAGCGATGAATATCCGATACGGGATCATCATTGGCTGGTTTTTGCAGTAGCATCAAGGGCGCTGTTTTTTCTTTTTTTACCGCCCAGGGTACGACATCACCGACGGTCATTTGCGCAATATTAATATGCTTGGTTTCAGTAAAGCCGCGTTGCACAGTGCGGAAGTTGTCTGCGACCACTTTTTCGCCTTTACTGCCAAATTTGCTTTTTATCGTGTCATGAATAGCGTCAAGAATATTTTCTTTGCTTTTGCCGGCATTTTCAGCAATGGGAGACGATTCAAAAAAGGCACCCTGAAAAGCAATACCTTGCATACGAAATTGTAAATCAGGGTGATTGGTTTCTTCACGTGCAATTTTAAAGCCGTCTAAATAAGCGACTTTGATATTTTTATCGACGATATATTGTTGTGACGCTTTGGGGAAAGTGCGCCACACTTCTTCGGGTGATTCCAGGCTACTTTGGATAATAAATACACCATTTTTATTTAAACCGGCCAAAGGATTGGAATGCGTAAACACATTCGGATCGGGCGCGATAACCACATCGACATGAGCATATTCACAGGCAATACGAATCGGTTCAGGTGCTGCGGATAAGAAATAAGTGGTGGGTTGACCTTTTTTTTCTGAGCCGTATTTAGGGTTGGCTTTGATATGGTAATCCAGCAAATCAAATAAGGTCATGGCTAGATTTTTACCCATGGTAATCGCGCCCCAACCGCCAACTGAATGGATGCGGATGGTTAAAGCATTTTTGGGCATTAAATTGGGATTTTCTGAGCCTTTTAAAGCAAGGTCGCGAATCGCAGGGTAAGCGTCAGTAACCGCTTGTTGCTGTAGCTCTTGTTTAGGCGAGAAGGCTTGGTCGCGGACAAACTCTATGCCGAGATAAAAGAATTTTTTATGTTTGCCTGTGGGCAGCATGTTTTCTACTACGGCGATAATGCCTTCAGGCTGTAAATCCCGGCTGCCTAAACCAAAGCAAGCAGAATAGAGCGGTGAGGTGTCGGTTACTTTGTCATAAGAAGCATAGGCTGGAAACGGTGTTGCTTTGGAGTGACCGTTTTCAAAGCCTTTGACCATGGCGTTACGAATTTCGGACATTAACGGCAAATCTTCAGATAAAGGCTGGTCGGTGCGCTCCATTACCGTGATGCCTTTACGCCCTTTAGCCACCGCAGAAATTAAATCGCCGGGGAATGGCCGGAATTGCGTCATATTGACTACGCCGACTTTAATATTACGCGTCGTGCGTAAATAATCAGCCGTCGCTTCAGCGGTATGAATGACACTGCCTTGCGCAATAATTAAATAATCCGCATCGTCACAGCGGTACTGGCCAATACGGTTATAACGACGGCCGGTGAGCTCGTACCATTCGTCCATGCACTCATCGGTGAATTTTTCGATATGATCAAAAAAGTACGGGCGCTGACCAGCAACCGATTGCATATACGCGTCTTGATTTTGCACCACGCCGGACATAATGGGTCTATCGACATCCCATATAGCCGGGACACGGCGTCGAGATTCGCCATATAAAATGCGTTGTGCGGGCGTAGGGCAGTTAATAATGTCATCGGGTCTGCCTAAAAACGCTTCTATTAATTCACGCTCAGGTAATTGTAAATCTTCGATTAAATGCGAGGTTAAAAAGCCATCCTGAGCAACGGCGCCCGGATTTAAACTTAATTCGGCGATTTTTCGGGTGATAATATTTAAATCAGCAACTTCTTGGTTGTCTTTGGCGAACACTTGAATAAAACCGGTGTCATCCATGCAATGATAATCATCATGACCACAATGCACGTTGAGCGTGGCTTTGGTGAGTGCGCGACAGGCAATATTTAATATATAAGGTAAGCGTTTACCTACTGCTGCATATAGCGATTCATGCATATAGGCAATGCCTTGTGATGAGCTAAAATTAGTCGCGCGTAGCCCGGTCATGGACATACCTGCAGTAATTGCGGCCGCAGCGTGTTCGCCTTCGGGTTCAACAAAAATCAGCGGGCGACCAGAAATATTAATATGGCCTTTGCTTTTTTCTTCTGCCCAGTATTCGCCCATATCGGTTGACGGGGTAATAGGGAAAGCTCCTGCGGCATCGCTAGCTTCACGCTCGCACATCACCACCGCCGCATTACCATCCATTGCCATGCGTATGCCGGGGTATTTGAATTGTTTGTCTTGTTTTTTCTTACCAAAAATAGCCATGCGATTTCCTTGTTATATGGTTTTGTTTTGCAGCGATTTAGCCCTTTTGTTAATTCAATATAATATTAGGACAAAAGGCGATTCTTTTAAAGTGTAATTAGGTGTAAGTTATGGTCACTATTAGCATTAACCTAAAGGTAGTGAGTCTGTGCGATGCGGTTTCATGCCTTCTTTGCCTTTACTAGCGTGGGTTGAGCCTAATTTACTATCTAGCCAAACAATTGCGCCGGTTGGGCAGCGCTCAATGGGCGTGCGATCAACGTCAAAGTCAGCATATTTGCTGTAATCGATCACTGCTAAATTATTTTTAATTTCGATTAAGCCTTTGGGGGCATCAACTACGCATTTTTCGCAAGCGGTACAGGCCACTTCGCATTCTTGTTGCGCAGTATCGCCTTCGTCTAAACTTTTACAGGCAACGTATAGTTTTTGGCTAACGGGCATGAGTGAAAATAAGTCTTTCGGACACACCACTACACAATCATTGCACGCGGTACATTTATCTTCGATAACAATGGGTAGGCCGTGCTCATCCATATAAATCGCATCGAAATCACAAACATCTGCGCAATCGCCCAAGCCTAAACAACCCCAACTACAGCCTTTGCCGCCACCCGAGACGACCGATGCTGCTTGACACGATTTTAAGCCTTCGTATTTTGCTCGCGTATAAGCAACATGCGTGCCGCCTGCGCAGGCTAAGCGTGCGACGACTTTTTCATGGTCGCCCATGCCTATACCTAAATAAGCGGCAATTTCTGCATTACCTTCGGGGGTGTTTACGGTGCAGGCGGATGGATTTTTTGCGCCAGCAACAACCGCTTCAGCAAACGGTCGGCAGCCGGGTGTGCCGCACGCGCCGCATTGCGCCTGGGGTAGCATGTCGTCTACTTCTGCTATGCGCGGGTCTTCGTAGACAAACAGTTTTTTGTTAGCGAAGGCTAAGATGATCGCTAGGATAGTGCCTAAGGCAATCATAAATAAAGCGGCGGTGACTATGGTCGATATCATGGCAAGTTAAAGCATTGAGCGGAGTGAAAGTCTACTCTGCGAAAAAAGTCTGGAGTAGTTGATTTTTAAAAGGACTTAAAAGGTAGTGATGATTTTATAGCGTATCCAGGTGCTGCAAAATGGGTTTTATTTTAAGGTTTATCATTATATGTCATAGACTTGAGTATTTTATCATGAAATAGATAAAATTATGCTTGCTTAGATTGTTCTGCCAGGGCAAACGCATTAAAATTACTGCCCTAACAGAAGCTTAGATCGATAGTC
>JACUUF010000089.1 GCA_014859465.1 Methyloprofundus sp. | reverse complement strand
ACCATAAGGCCCTTTACGTAAACGCATACTGCCGGCGCATTTAGGGCAAACCGGTTCAATATAATCACAGCGCTTACTGACACATACTTTAAAACGCCCCTGCTCTTGTAACTCACCACCGCACCACTGGCATGCGGCTTCTGTATGTGTGCATAAAGGGTATTGGTTGCAGGCAAAGAAACTGCCGTGCTGACCGTCTTTAGCCAGCATAAATCCTGCTTGACATTGGCTACAGGGCTTATCAGCAAGCTTATCTTGAAAACCTGCACCATGAAATTCATCACTGTGCATATCGTATTGATCATAAATAAGCTCTCTAATAAAATCAGACGCTTTAGTCACATCACTGATTAAATACACATGATGCCTCGCGCGCGTTAAAGCAACATAGAATAAACGCCGCTCTTCGGCATAAGCAAAATCTTCTACTTCAGGTAACAGCAAATCTAATAAGGCCGGCGTTGCTTTTTCTGCGGGAAAACCATGTTTACCTTTATCCAAACCTAAAATAATCACATAATCTGCTTCCCTTCCCTTAGAAGCATGTACAGTCATAAACTGTAGTTGTAAATTTGGATACTGACTTTTATAAATATTTAAATCCGGCTTTTTAAAACTATTGCGCGCCAAAACCAAGACACTGGAGGTTTTATTCTGACTTTTCACATCAATTGCAGATAAAGCCGCATTTAACCCGATTGAATCTTGATTGGTTTTAATTAATGATACTGCGGATTGATTAATCTGCTGCTGGCTGTGCATTTGCTTTGCAATTTGCGTACTATTGCGCATAACAAATTGCCCAGCAAATTCGCTAATTTTATTATTAAAGCGGAAAGTTTTATCTAAAATACTGATTGCGCTATAGCCAAAGTGCTTACTGAACTCCTTGGTAATAGTGACATCACTGCCGGTAAAGCGGTAAATCGATTGCCAATCATCGCCGACACAAAACAAGCTATTCTCTGCCTGCTGATTTAATAAAGCCTTGATCAAGCGCGCACGACTTGCGGAAATATCCTGAAATTCATCAACCAATAAATACCGATACGGCGATTGATATTGCAAGCTTTCCACATAACCTATTGCTAGGCCAATCATATCTTCAAAATCAATTGTTTGCGTATCGCGCAAGTGCTGCTGATAGAGCTCATAAATCGGCTCAAATAAAAATGCCGCAGCTTGCATACGCTCTTTATCTTGGTGCTGCCCTGCCAGCGCGCTCATATCTTTAATATTTAAATAAGCGGCTTTAAATAAAGTGAGTACTTGAGCCAATAATTGCCCAAACGCAGAAACTTGACCTAATTGATTGAGTTGCTTTAATAATTCATTATTCGCTAGCGGCTGAAAACTAACGCCCGCTTGCTGCAATTGCTCACGCAGACTTTGCGTTAAGACACCTTGATGCTTTTGATAGCTATAGGTTGCAATAAGCTGAGTTTGATGTTTCTCATGCAATGCGCGTTTCCAAGCCATACCCTCTAGATAACTTTGCTGATCGATAAACGGCGGTGTTTGATTGTCTTCATTAACGGCAAAATGTTCGATATAAAGACCATAATCCGGTAAGAAAAAATCCGGTTGATACGCTTTATAATCGGGCCCTGAGGTATTTATCTGATAATTAGCTTCATATTGATAGCGCACGCCTTGTCGGTAGAGAAAATTGGCGATTTCACATTCCTCATAACTTTTGACTAATTCGCCCTGCAAAGTGCGCATATCATTGTCTAAAATATACTGATTATATTCACCTAAACTTTTAAATCTAAAAGCACTTTTATACGGATAGCTAAAACGCAGAAAGTAAGTCACTAAGCGAGATTTATATTGCTCATCGCTTAATAAGCGCTGTATTTGCGCATCGACAAAGCGCGCTCTCAAATGTTCATCTTCCGCCATTTTCGAGATCGATGGCACGACACCCTCAACCTGACTAATAATATGTTTACCCAAGCTATGAAAGGTTTTGACCGTTAAATCGCTTACTCCCAACTTGGCCTGAATGCGCTGCTCCATTTCATCGGCTGCTTTACGTGCAAATGCCAACATGAGAATCTCTTGCGGGCGTGCAATTTCGGACTGTAATAAATAACCCGCACGCCCAATCATGGTACTGGTTTTACCTGTGCCCGCACCGGCCAATACCAAGTTATGCTGTTCATCAATCACACAAGCTCTGCGCTGTTTCTCGGTAAGTGGATGACTTTCGACGTGATCAAAAAATGCCTGAAATTCAGTTAATTGTTGCTGCACATAAGCCTCATTCCATTGCTCTATATAAGCATAGCCATGATTTAAAAGCGGCTGTATTGCTTGCAGCGCAGTTAGAGTTTCCGGCTCTACATAATTGGCAATATCCTGGCGCTTAAGACCTAAAGCCAAGTGCTGATGGCTCTTTAACCATTGCTGCGCCAGTGGATAAGGAATATATCGCTTGGCTTGAAATAGACTTTGCGCTTGCAGATAGGCGTGTTCAATATCGGGGGTTAAGCCCTGATAAAACGTGGCCATATGATATTGAGCCGCCTGGTTAAGCGAGGTTTGCAGAGCTGTTGCTTGTTTTTTACCAATGCCGCCAAGACGAATTTTTTGGCCATCATTGAGGTGAATGGACAAACTATCCCAAAATATGCCTTGCTCTACGCTGATTTCTGAAACTATGGCCAACAAAGCAATGGGATTTTTATCTCCTTTAAAAACAATACGATCATGATGCGTATTAAAGGCAAGATAATCAGTATGCCTAGCCAATAATTGCGCTATCCAACTGGTGCGATAGCTTATAATTTTAGAGAGTTTACTCGCCAAGGTAAGCGTCCTGTGCAGGAAAATATAGGGTCATAACATTTAGGAATAAGACAACAACTTGCGATTAGCTGCTTTTGTAGCAGCAGCCTACAGTAGCAATATTCGTGGCTAGCAGCCACTCAGACAAAATACAAGACAAGCATATTAGTCACTGCTTATTCTTTAATCACCCATTACTCATCCACTCGCCCGCGCAGCGCCTTTGTTTTACCTCGCAAAGCTTTACTATCCATGCGCCGTTGCTGTGCGCCTCGCGTTGGCTTTGTTGCTCGCCTTGCTTTTTGTATGACCGTTACGCTTTTAATGATTTCCCTTAAACGTGCCAACGCATCTTCTCTGTTTTGCTCTTGGGTTCGATATTGCTGTGCTTTGATCACAATAACACCGTCTTTCGTCAGGCGGTGATCACCTAAATGTAATAATCGCTGCTTATAAAACGCGGGTAACGAAGAGGCTTTAATATCAAAACGCAAGTGAATCGCTGAGGAGACTTTATTGACATTTTACCCGCCGGATCCCTGAGCACGGATGGCTGAAAATTCAATTTCATTATCAAAGATAGCAATATGCGCGGTAATTTCTAACACGGTCTATGTTCAATACCCACTTAAAACCACAAGTCTTCAGGTAAATAACGCCACTCACCGGGTGGCAACTTACCCATAGACACGCGACCAATACGCAAACGCGTCATCGCAACGACGTTTAGACCAACGCTTGCACACATAAACTTAATCTGACCTGAGTGGACATTTTTTAGCGCAAAGCGTAGCCGCGTTTCACTTTGCCAGCTAACTTTCGCAGCAGGCAACAACCAGCCATTTTGCTGCATTTTATTGTTTAACTTTTGCAGACCGTCAGGCTCAATCTCGCCACTAACATCAACACTGTATTCTTGCTCGTTAGTTTTTGCATCCTCAACCAATTTACGCACGATTTTGCCATCTTGAGAAAAGACCATTAAACCGCTCGCACCAGGCTCAATAGGTGCTGTCGGTACAAGTCTGGCAAAATGGCGCTTAAGTATGCGAATACCCGAGCGGTCATTTTCCGTATGCGTCTGCGGTGTAATCAGTTGCAGTGGCGCAGTGGGCGTGCTGACATCAAAGCCTTCGGGTAAATTAAGCAGTATAGTACGTGGCAAAACAGCGGTTAAAGTTGCATCTGCGTGTAATTCAACCTTTTGCTCTGACACCTTAAATTGCGGCTGATCCACGACCACGCCATCAACCAAGACCCAGCCGCCTTCAATATATTTTTGCGCTTCACCACGGGAGCATTGGAGCAACGCGACCAAGTGCTTATCAAGACGCATTGCTTCGCTCATAAATCGACCACTCGTACGCTTAAATCTTGATTTATTTTATTACTTATTAATATCACCATAACCCCCTTATTCTCTATTCTTTAAATTACTATATTCGAGTTTATTCACTCGCAGCTATTCACATAAAACTTAAAAAGGTTGCTTGATCGACACGAAAACCTGACGCATTTTTATGCCCGCCACCGCCGAAATGCTGGGCTAACTCAGCAACATTAAAATCGTTTATTGAACGCAGGCCACAATCATAACACTGCCGCTGTCCATGATAGCTATAGGTTAAGCCAAAGGTACCGGATAATTCAGCTAATTCATGACCTAAATCACTAGAAAACATAGCCGGCGCATTGACCGCCAAACCCGCTATATTATTCAGGGTAACTTTATGTCGTGCTTTAAGTAATCGACTGACATTTAACTTTTGCTGCTTCAATAAGACCACCCCTTCACGTTCTAAAGTAGACAGTTTTATCTTCTCAAACGCGGCGAAATTAAGCGGCAAATGCATATACAAAGCCTTGCTGATCGCTTCCGTTTTAGGTAATTTATGCCGCCATAAATCGTGATCTTCAATATGCAACAACAAGACAGGCGGCTCAAGATCACCCTGAAAATACTGCCATGCAATCATACAGCCGCTATGCACTTGGATAAAATTAACCTCAAGATTGCTGGGCAATGCCGCTTGTTTTGCATGTGCTTCAAACTCTTTTTGCGCACTGATATGATGATCTAATACCACTATTTTACTTGCCCGTTGTGCCGCAGCCAGCAAAATATCCAGCGGATAACAAAAGTCTAAAATATAAAGCTCCGCACCATCCGGAAACGCTGGCATGGGCATGTGATGCCGAACGGGTTTATAACTGGCCTTATTGCCAAAAGCTTTCCACGCAGCCCAAGCAGCGGCATAGCCATCCATGCATTCGGCATGGTAAAACACCCATTTATTCATGCTATATTCTCATTGACTGTTTAAGCCAGCTTTAACTTCGCCAGAGAAGCGAGTGCATTTCCACCACTAATATCTGGGTTAATAATTAATTCCAACACAGTCACTCCCTGTAGCTCGACATGATAATCGCCCACTTCATTAGTATCGCCCGCTGGACTAAAGTTCCATTGCTGGCGGACAATTTCCTCAAAAGTCCGCCCATCAGCGGACCAACGCAGCACAAATTCATGGGTACGTACTTGTTGAGTTTCTATAAAATTCAACCAGATTCGCTGCAATCTCTGTGGCTGATCAAAAATAAGCCGTATCGTTTGTTCGCCCGGCAAAGCAGCGAGCCAACCGCTGGTACAGCCTGAAATTAAAGCAGATTCAATCGGGTGACTGGAATCTTCTGAAGTAATTTCTACGCTAGCAATCTCCTCCATATTTAACCAGTCCTGATCGGCATAAATTGCTTCTTGCGAAACAGTACTAATGATTTTCTTACGCATCAAACTACCTTTTATTGTTGTCAATTAACAAATCGCTGAACAGCGGTAAGACTGCCTAACACCATCATTCAATCATTTTCATTAAATAAAAAAACACTGAGCTCACCCTCATAGCCAACAGTGACATCAATCGTAATCGGCCGGCAACAAACCTGACAATCTTCAATATAATTTTGCTGTGCTACCGAAGTATCGATCAAAATATCAATTATTTCCCCACAATAGGGGCATTGCTCCGTCCTTTCTTCTAGTTCTTGCATAAAAACTACCTCACAATCGCTCTATTATCCGCTTATTCATCAACCAAACATTGATTTAATAATACACCAATATCCTGTGCATCATTTGTCTGCATCCTGACCTCAACTCAACTATGCAATGCTGGACTCGTGACACACTCATTCACCATACCCTCCGCACTATCCGTTACTTTCAATACAGTTTCAGTTATTATTTAAACTTTATGATTAAACTACCTGTTTATAACACCATGACCGATCCTTCATCAGACCAAGAAAACATCATCTGCACTTGCACCGGCACAACCGCAGCAAAAGTGAATCAACTGATTGCCCAGGGCTTAGATGACCTCGATAAAATAGCCAGTGCTACGGGTGCATCGACGGGTTGTGGCTCGTGCGATATTATCATTTTAGATTTACTCAAAAAACCAGTGCATAAGCCACAAAAATAGACTCGGCTTCAGCTCTTTATCATTATTAAGCCCCTGATTTTTTGAGTATAAGCGCTCTAAGCCTAATGATATAAAGGCTTAGCGGATTTTATAAGCCTGTGCAATAAGCATAGCTTTTCTTGGGGGTAAATCATTTATTCAATGACTTAAACACAAGTAAAATGACCAGAACATGACGTTATCCACATTTTCTGTGGATAACATTGTGTATATATTTTGCGTAACTCCATACGCCCCAGTAACAATGAGCTTTAGACTTAAATCGTACAAAATTCATACAACACATTTGCAATCACTTTTCTTGTTTACTCATATATTTTAAATTTTCCACTTAGCTTAACTTTAATCAGACAAACACCGACTTTAGCAGACCCTAGGTGCAGCATAACAAAATAGTTATTAAAATCTTACCATTAAGTTAGACTTAACTTATTAAAGACTATAAGAAAACACGTGGGCAATACTTTAACTTGCTGGCAATGCATTTTTGACTCATTATTATCGTTAATAATAGCTAACAGCATGCCGATATTAGCGCGTGATATTTTTGACACACAGTTCATGGCCAATTGATTTCGGACGCATCTTTTTCGATAAAAGATGCCCATGTTTGGTTATAACCAAACATGGCGTGGCTTAATAATGTCAATTTTAGCAAGCTCGCTATCAATTTGTACTTAACGACACCGCAATTTAATGTGCGCTCGCTTTGGCATATAAAGAAAAAACATGAGGGTACTTTGTAGGCTATTAGTTATTCTGATGCTATTCCTTAACTTAATGACACTGCGGGTATTATTTGTTCTGTTACCTTAACCATTTTGCCCTCTCTAAATTTCACCCAACCATGCCCTTACCAGACAATCACTTCATCCCCTTTAAAACAGCGATTGACGGCTATGCCCTGCCTGAGCGCTTTACCTTTCCTTTTTATTACCAGCCACACCCGCTCTGTCTCTTAGCCACAAAGGAATTACAACAGCACCTTAAAAGCCAACAACAATGGCAGCATAATTTTGGCCTTTCTGGCGACGAAACAAACGCGATTGGCAAAATGTTTGGCGTTTTATTAGTGCAAAACCAGCGCAATGAAATAGGCTATTTAGCCGCTTTTTCTGGGAAATTAGCGGGACAAAATCACTGGGCAAAATTTGTTCCCCCGGTCTTTGATATGCTCACTGAAGACAGTTTCTTTCTCGCGCAACAAAAACAAATTAATCAAATAAACCAGCAAATTGAAGTCCTAGAAAACAACCCGCAATTAGCCCTACTAACAGCAAGCTTACAAGCTGAAATAGACGCTGCAAAAAGACAGCTCGCAGAGCACCGAGAAAAAATCATTGCCGGACGAATGGCCAGAAAAGCACAAAGAACGGCCGCCGCGCATACCGAGGGTTTTTTAGCACTTAAACATAAATTAGGCCAAGAAAGCATTAATGAAAAACTGCAATTACGCGACTTAAATCTTCACTGGAATGAACGCATTCAAAAGGCAGAAGCAAACCTTAACAAGCTCACCACTGAACTCACTGCGTTAAAAAATCAACGCAAAGACTTATCGGCCGCTTTACAGAAAAAACTCTTTACTCAGTACCAATTTTTAAAC
Source organism: Methyloprofundus sp. (assembly GCA_014859465.1). GTDB lineage: Bacteria > Pseudomonadota > Gammaproteobacteria > Methylococcales > Methylomonadaceae > Methyloprofundus. The sequence goes on along the minus strand of JACUUF010000089.1, from coordinate 5,984 downwards.
GCTCAAGGCCAACTCAAAAGCTTGTACGATATTTTTCAAGCAACCACACAAATGACTCCGCCAGCAGGCGCCGGCGAATGTGCCACGCCAAAATTATTACACTACGCCTTTAAACATCATTTAAAACCGTTAGCGATGGCTGAATTCTGGTGGGGCGCATCACCTAAATCAGAAATCAGAAAACATCAGAACTTCTATCCCGCCTGCCAAGGTAAATGCCAGCCTATTTTAGAGCACATGCTTGCAGGCCTGAACATCGACGACAACCCCTTATTGACCAATCCTGCGCTGGGCAAAAGCATCGATATTATTTATCAGGATGAAGTCATGCTGGTGATTAACAAACCTGCTGAATTTTTATCCGTGCCTGGTAAACGTATAGAAGACTGCGTTTATTTACGCATAAAACAAAGCTTTCCCAAAGCCACCGGCCCTTTAATCGTGCATAGACTGGATATGTCCACTTCAGGATTAATGGTAATCGCCTTATCCAAAGAAGCACATAAAGCACTGCAAAAACAATTTATTAAACGCACGGTAAAAAAACGCTACGTGGCGTTATTAGATGGCCTGATAAAACAAGAAAGCGGCATAATAGACCTGCCATTACGCGTTGATTTAGATGACCGCCCACGGCAATTAGTCTGCTATGAACACGGCAAGCCAGCGAAAACGCAATGGCAAGTGATTGAGCACAAAAACCAGCAAACTAGGATTTATTTCTACCCCATCACCGGACGCACGCACCAGTTACGCGTCCATTCCGCACATATAAAAGGCTTAAATACCGCCATTGTCGGTGATGACTTATATGGCAACAAAGGCGAACGCCTACACTTGCATGCTGAGACTTTAGAATTCACACATCCACTAACAAAAGAATTAATGTGTTTTCAAGTTGATGCGGCGTTTTAATTGGCCATTAACATTATTCGACTTCAATTTTAAGGTGGAACAAATAATAGCAATGCAATAGCTTTAACTATTTCCGAACCCGTAATAGCTAAAACTATTGCACTCCAGCCTAATATTTTTAAGCTCCCTGTACCGCCTTAAGTGTATAGCTCATTATTCGAACCTACGAGCGTATCCTGCAAATTGGGTCTATTAATAAAGCGGTTCAGAAAATTTTTTAGTTTTTAAAGAAAACCTCCTACAGTTCTCTCATTACAACAACATAATTTTGTCCGATACTACACACCATGTTGAGAAGCCGAAGTTATAGTGAAATAAAAATAGCTTCCAACATATAAGAATGTATAGCTAATGAAACAAACAATCTGGAGATTCAAAATGACTGAAGAAGAAAAAGCAACTCGCGCCGGAGCAACTGGCGCTGCAGGTGGTGCAGCAACTAGCGTTGGCGCTGTCGCGGCATTGGGTGTTCCAGGCTTAGGCGCAACTGGAATAACATCGGGTTTGGCGGCTGTAGGAAGTGTAGTCGGAGGAGGAATGGCAAGTGGTTTGGTTATCACGGCTGCAGCTCCTGTGGCATTAGGTGCTGCTGCATATAGCTTGTACAAGTGGTTTGATAGTTAATCACAAGAGCTATCAATGCATTGCTAATTAAATCATCATTCCAAGTGTTACCTAAACAGGTATCCTGGGGTGATGGTTTAATAAACTGAATGACCTTTAACCAATAAAATAAAAATAAATCATGGCTGATACAAAAAAGTTATTAGATTTTCAAACGCTTAATTTAGGAAATAATCACATGAGTATAATTGAGTTAAAGAAATCAGCAAAACAAGGAGATCAGCATGCTATACGTCAATTAATAGAACATTACCTTCCTACAACCACCGTTTCTTCCTCAAAGGAAAAAGATAGAGACCCAAATCAAGCATTAATATGGGTAAAAAAACTGGTGGAGCTCGGTGATTTCGAAGCTCGCCATAGGTTGGCTGATTGTTACTTCTCTGGTCAGTACGTCGATAAAGCCGACTCGGAAAAAGCGATTGACTTACTCAAGGAAAACCTAGAAGCAGGTGATTATATTGCTTGTGTACGATTGGCATATTACTACTCTCATGGAAAGGGTGTAGAAAGAGATTTCTCCAAGGCGATTAAATGTCTCGAAAAAATAGTTGCCTATGAAGATGCCAATCCTGAATTGAAACCACATCAAAAGTTCAGAGATATAAAAACCTTAACTCTACTCTGGCAATTTTGCCCTGAATTTACATACTATTACGAAGAACCGAGATACAAATTAGCTGAATTGTGCCTTCAAGGTGGTTTTGGCATAAAAAAGGATTTTGGCAAAGCGGTTGAATGGCTGGAAAAGACAATTAATTGGCCTAATATTCCATTTGATGAGAAATGCCGCGCGCAATTCACCATAGGTAAATGTTATTTGACCGAAGGCCTTGGCGTGGAAAAAAACTACATCAAAGCCATAGAATGGTTTAAAGAAATTCCTGAACCTACTGAACAACTAAAATATAATCGTAGATGGGGTGGTGGCTATCATGTTTCGGAAGAAGAAAACTATCGTCGTCAAGCACAACGCCAATTAGGTATTTGTTATGCTTTAGGAAAAGGCGTCGAACAGGATTTTGCAGAAGCCAAAAAATATTTTGAGAAAGCGGCAAGAACCTCTTCAATCAATACTCGCGATATTCCACCAATGGTGGATCCGCGCGCAGAAGCCGAACTTGGGGTTTGCCATTACCAATTGGGAGAAATAGCCGAAGCACGTCAATGTCACGAACGTTCAGCGAAAAATAATGATATTCTTGGCAATTTATGGCTTTGCTACTTGGGTAGCGTCGAAAATGATAAATCGCGATATAAGATTGAATATGTAGATTCATTATTAAGAACAACCGGCAATCCATTTCATAAACCGAGCAATGATGAGTCGCAATCTAAAAACATTGATAAAATTGAAATGGAAATCGGCAGAAGGCTTACAGAAATCGCTGTCTCTGTTGAATCGAAAGTCCGCAAAGAAGAAGAGCTTCATTTGGATATGCTGGATGTTTCCGGTAACGTGATTCAGTATTTGAAAAATAGAAAAGACAATTATCTATCTTATCCGTCCAAAGTCATATTGGCACTTTACTACCAGAGTATCAATAATGAGGATTCTTTAAAGTACTTAAAAGAATTATCCGATAATAGGGATGTTATTGCTGATTATCACTTAGGAATATACTATAGATATTCTTGTCGTGATGAGGCAGAAAGATTGTTACAGAGGGTCGCGTCTGCTGACTTATCATATATATCCAAAGATAATTACCCTTTAGATGTCCTGAAAGAATTAAGGTATTTGGCAGAAAGGGATTTGAATGCAATAAAACTTGAAAAAGTAAACAAGCAGCTTGATTTAGAAATTAAAAGAAAAGAAGCAGTAGAAAAAAGAATGCAAAAATTAGTTGAGCAGTTCACGCATTCTTTAGGCAATGTCATTTTTCCCGATACCATTTACCAAGTTGCCGAACGCTTAAAAAATCTACCTGAATGCCGCCACGACACCTTATTGCTGCACGAAGCCTATCACGCAGAAATCATCATCAAATTGCAAGCCGAATTATTACGCCAACGCTATTCCAACACCAATCCTGAAAAATTCAGATTGATGATTAGAAATTGCCGCCGCAACACCAATGGTGGCGAAAAAACAAAAACCATCAAAGACATTTTAAATTACGCCGTTAGCCGTGTAACCGCACGTTTCTTGAATCAACATTACGCGGGGCTTGAGACAATTCGTAATAAAATCTTAATCCAAACCGATACCGCCCTAAATCAACTTAAACAACAATTTGAAGATGATATTTTGTTGGATAATTGTTTAAGCCCACTGGAATGGGTCAGCCAAAACCTGCGCCCGATTCAAATTACTGAAATTAGCCCGCTTTGGCAAAAAGTCTTTATTCTTGCCGATAGCTATGCCGAAGCCTTATTATTCGGCTACTTTTCAGAGATTCTATTTAATGCGTTTAAATATGCAGACCATGACAAGCAAGAATTTTTAACCCTGTCTTTTGCAGAAGAGGCTATTAACGAGGATATTTATTTATCCTGCAACTGGTCAAATCCAACCACAAATCAAAAACTGTCAGGATTAGGCACAAATCAAGGCTTGGAAGCCATTGCAGAAGATTTAAAACAATTGAACAACACAGAAAAACCAGAACAAAGCTTATTGATTTTCCAACAGGATAATCAATTTCAAGTCACATTGTTTTTCAAAAAAGACTTGTTAATTGATGAATCCAATCAACTTAAAATAAAAAGACCCGTTAATCAAGTGGAGCAAGCATGATAAATATATTGTGGGTTGAAGATGAATTTTCAGAACAAAAGAAAACTGAATGGTTTAATCACAGAAATGTTTGTGTCAAAACAAATTTTCTTGCTGCCAAAGAAGCGATTAATCATTCTTTAGCACAATTTGATGTCGCGGTATTAGACATTAATTTGGAAAATACCGAACATTCCGCTGAAATAAAACGCCTTGCCGAACATTTTAAAATTACCGAGCAAGCGTTTTTAGAAGAAAGCGGCATGAATTTGTTTTTAAGCTTGCTGGAAAAAGGCTTTCCAAAAGAACAAATTGTCTTTTTAACCGCCAATGCCGATAACAATATCAGCCTTGTTGAAGAATTACGCAAAGCTTTTACAGCAGAAGATTATGACAGATTCGATTCAATTCTTGCAGAAATACAGCGTGGATTAGGCGAAGAACAATTATCTCAATGCGAAAAATTAATCAATACTGAAAAGCTGGCAGAATTATTTGAATATCTCGAAAATTATTATAAAGACTTAATTCAGGATGAAACCAAAAACACTTACAACCGTTTTTGTGAGGCTTATAAACGTTGCCGAATTGAACCGCCCGAAGCGATTAATAAAAATCTGAAAGAAGCAAAACATTCGCTTAATTCATGGCTAGGGAAACACGAAAAAAATGCGTATTTAGTTTTGCGACGAGGAATTATTGAAGGCTGTGCTTTTTTAAAATCCCATATTGAAGAAGATGACGATCGTATTCAATTACGGGATTTTATTAAAAAAGAAAATGGGCAGCCTACTATTGAAATAGTAACGACCGACATCGAAAATTATCTTGATACCTTATCCCAATTTTTACCGTTAAAACAACCAAATGAACAAGCAGCTCTGAATATACAATATCGGCTATTTTTAAGAACGCTGGTGCATGAATGGGAAGAAAATATTTTAGCTCCTAAAAGCAATACTTTCGCTAGAATTTCAAAATCTACACGAAATTGGACATCTCATGCTAATTTACTTGATCCATTAAACACTGAAATAATTGCTTTTTTGTTTTTGGTTAATACGCGAGCCATGTTTAAATTACCTAAAGCAATTCAGCCTTATGAAGAAATTTTATTAAACTGTATTTCATCATCCCTCGCAGATAATCTGCAAAATTTAGATAGCGATATTAAATATGCAGAAGAATGTGTAGATGGAATATTATTTAACTTGAAGATACCAGAATATAAAGAAGATAAATCTGGAAATAAGATATGTGACAAAAGTGGAAATGAAATTCTAAAAGACTTTGGCGATAAAATCAATGCCATTTATCGCCGAAATACCGGCAATCACGGTGCGGAATCACATGACTTTAAACAATTTTTATTGCAATATTTTTGGATTAATCAGAAATCTAACTCAAGAAATTTAACCGTGTCTTCAAATGATTTTTTGCCGACTTTAGCACGCCACATATACAAATCCAGCTTCCCCGAGGTATAACACCATGCACGCCATCGAACTCCCCGCAGAAATTGATAAAAATCAGCAGATTCATTTGCAACTACCTAAAAATGTTAATGCACATAAAGCCCGTGTGATTATCATGTATGAAGAGGTTGATTTGCCGCATAAACCATTAACATTAGGCTTATTTAAAGAAAAAATACACGTCAGTGACGATTTTAACGTAAGCGTCAATTAAACCCACCTAACCAAACTACCCCATTTACTTTAAAGGC
>JACUUF010000386.1 GCA_014859465.1 Methyloprofundus sp. | reverse complement strand
TTTTCGTAACATTTGTCGGTCGTGACGTTAACAATTGCTTTTAAGTTTTGACAGCTTCTTGCGGCTTCTAAAACTTTGGCGGTGCCCATTACGTTGGTGTCGTAGGTTTCTAGCGGCTCTTTATAAGACAGGCGAACTAGTGGTTGGGCGGCCATGTGGACTAGGATATCTGGGTTAAACTCGACCAGACTGGCTTTTAGGGTTTCAAAATCGCGAATATCGCCAATTTGCGATTCGATTTTTTCCGCTACCTTGGCTTCTTCAAACAAACTCGGGGTAGTTGGTGGGTTAAGTGCATAACCTTTTACGATTGCCCCCATTTCTGCTAACCAAAGTGATAACCAACTGCCCTTAAATCCGGTGTGACCCGTAAGATAAACGCGCTTTCCTTGCCAAAAATTTGGATCGACTATCATGGTTTATTCCCAGTTTTTCCAAGGCGCTTTGCCAGATTGCCAAAGTTCTTCAAGATGGTTTTTATCGCGCAAGGTATCCATAGGTTGCCAGAACCCGTGGTGTTCATAAGCCATCAATTCACCATCTTCCGCCAAGCCCATTAATGGCTGTTGTTCCCATATGCAATCATCTCCGGTGATACGCTCTAACACTTTAGGCGAAAGCACAAAAAAACCACCGTTGATCATGGCACCATCACCTTTTGGTTTTTCTTTAAAGTTATTGACCTTACCGTTTTTAATATCTAAAGCCCCAAAACGGCCTGGTGGAAAAGTAGCGGTTAGCGTTGCTTGCTTACCATGTTGTCTGTGAAACTCAATTGTCTTTGCAATATTTATATCACCCACACCATCACCATAAGTAAAGCAAAATGATTCCTCGTCTTTAATGTATTCAGCAACTCGACCTAAACGTCCACCCGTCATGGATTCATCACCGGTATCAACGAGCGTTACCGTCCAAGGTTCAGCGCGTTTTTCGTGAACATCCATGCGATTTTCTTTCATGCAAAACGTAACATCAGACTGATGAAGAAAGTAGTTGGCGAAGTATTCTTTAATCACATAACCTTTATAACCACAACAAATCACAAAGTCCTGAATGCCGTGTGAGGAATACATTTTCATAATATGCCAAAGAATGGGCTTGCCGCCAATTTCAACCATCGGTTTTGGGCGGGTGCTGGTTTCTTCACTTAGTCGTGTTCCGAGACCACCAGCTAGAATTACTGCTTTCATAAATTTCCACTTCTCTTTTTAGTAACTTTGTACAAAGGCATCTGAATAAAACTGGTTTTCAGGCAGGCCTGCTTGTGTAAATTGTTGCTTAGCCGATTGAATCATGGCATTTGATCCGCATGCATAAACCGCACAGTCCACCAAGCCTGGTTGTTTTTGGATGGCAATGTTTTGAACATATCCTGTTTCACTCACCCAATCTTGATTTGGTTTTGAGCAAACCTTTGTTACATTGACTTCTAACTTTTTAAAGTCAGGTTGCCATACAAATTCTTCCGGGTAACGATTACCCCAGTAAACTGCGATGGGGTGTTGCTGTTGATAATCTGGATTATTATCTAAACTGTTTAAAATCGACATAATTGGGGCTATACCTGTACCCGTTGCTAAAAATAACAATGGCTTTGAATTGTCTCTAAGAAAAAACGTACCTTTTGGGCCTTCAATTCTTAGCAAGTCGTTTTCTCTGGCTTGATTAAACCAGTAGTCACTCATTTTGCCATTTTCAAATCGTTTTATCAGCAAGCTGATTTCTTTTTGGGATGACGTTGAAGCGATCGAGTAACTTCTACGGATAGTATTTTGAATGACATCCAGATACTGTCCTTCAAGGAAATTAAAGTTGGCTGTTGGCGGCAACCTCAAAGTAACTTCGATAATATCGGCGGTATGTTTTTTTATCGTGTTGACTCTTGCAGGCAAGGTTTTGATTTCAATTCCGTGTAGCGCACTCAAATCTTCAGCATCAATCAAAATATCGGTTTTAGGCGCACAACAACAGGTTAGGATTTGATGATTTTGTTTTTGCTGTTCAGTAAGCGCAAGTTGTAATTGAAGCTCGATGACCTCACCTTTAAGCAACGTCGTTTTACATACCCCACATTGTCCAGTTTTGCAGCTATATTCAAACACTAAATTGGCCTTTAACGCCGAATTCAAAATAGATTGCTCAGCCGCACCTTCAAATAATTTATTTTCTTTTGTTCTGATTTTCATTGCGTTTCGATAACATGTTCGTTTTAAAATTGACCATCGCATACTGATTTACTGCTGGTAGTAGCCTTTGTACCAGTCAACAAACTTCTCTATTCCATCTTCGATGCTTGT
>JACUUF010000088.1 GCA_014859465.1 Methyloprofundus sp. | reverse complement strand
CACGCTCAGTGTATTGGAAAGCAATCATTGACTATTTCCTAATGGGTTTATTTAGCAGGAAAAAGAACCGTTTTAACTGCTAACGCGAACATATACTTCGCACGGCCACATTTTCTGGTAAGCTAACGTGCTCTTTTGTCCGGTAGCTGCGTTGCGAAAACAGTTTCATAGCTTGCTATGCGCCTGTTTTCGCGCCTTGCTACCGAACAAAATAGCATTGCCATAAAAGCCGAAAACATGACCGCGCGAAGTATAGCTTTAAAAATAATGGCTTATTTAGGTGCTGGGTGAATGTAGGTTTTGCAGGAGCAGAAATCTATCCTGCCACAGATAACCCACCACCGACATCTTTTTTAACTGCCGAAACTTGAGCTGCAAAAGGCATATCACATAATCATAAAACACAAGACATAAAAAAAGCCGGTTTTAAACCGGCTTTTTTTATGTCTTGATAAGTCAGGCAATTTTATTCGGCATTTTCGCCAGCTATCGGACGATCAACCAACTCGACATAAGCCATAGGAGCGGAGTCGCCGGGTCTAAAACCACATTTCATAATGCGTAAATACCCACCTTGACGATCTTTATAACGAGGACCCAATTCATTAAACAATTTAGTCACTATAGAACGGTCGCGCAACTTAGCGAAGGCCAATCTTCTCTTTGCAACCGAATCTTCTTTGGACAAAGTGATTAACGGCTCAGCATAACTTCTTAACTCTTTAGCCTTAGGCAAAGTAGTTTTAATAAGCTCATGCTTAATTAACGAACCAACCATATTGCTGAATAGCGCCTTACGGTGGCTGCTATTCATATTAAACTTTCTTCCAGACTTACGATGTCTCATTGTAATTACGACCTAAAGTTATAATTTTAAAAACTGCTTTGATTTTGATCAATCAGATTATCAGGAGGCCAATTTTCTAGGCGCATACCTAGAGATAATCCTTTTAAAGCCAGCACATCTTTGATTTCAGTGAGGGACTTTTTACCTAAATTCGGGGTTTTAAGCAACTCAACTTCAGTTCTTTGAATCAAGTCACCTATGTAAAAAATGTTTTCCGCTTTTAAACAGTTTGCTGATCTAACAGTTAATTCCAAATCATCAACAGGTCTCAACAAAACAGGATCGATATCCGGACCTTCTTGAGGCGCTTCTTTTTCATCGACAGGAGGAGCAACCTTTTCAAAATCCACGAAAACGGATAATTGATCATGCAATATGGTAGCCGCTAGCTTTATAGTCTCTTCCGGATCAACCGTACCATTTGTCTCCAGTTCGACGATCAACTTATCGAGATTTGTTCTCTGCTCTATGCGAGTACTCTCGACTTGATAAGCAACTTTTATAATCGGGCTATACGATGCATCGACCTGCAGACTACCGATGATAGGATTATCGGTTTGCTGTTTTCGCACGCTAACCGGCTCATACCCTCGCCCCCTTCTGACGCGAATCTTCATATTGAATTGCTTATCCTGGGTCAAATTTGCAATAACCAAGTCAGGATTAACAATTTCTACATCATGAGGCACCTGAATATCTGCAGCAGTAACAACACCGACATCGCTCTTGGAAAGAGTCAATACAACATCATCTTTCGAGTGCAAAAGGACTGCTAACTTTTTTAAGTTTAAGATGATATCGATAACATCTTCTTGAACGCCCTCAATCGCGGTATATTCGTGCAGTACACCTTCAATTTCTATATCTGTAACTGCGCAACCGGGAATCGAAGACAATAACACCCGTCTCAAAGCGTTACCAAGCGAATGTCCGAATCCACGCTCAAGAGGCTCTATTACAATCCTTGAATGATTAGCGGATTTGCTTACCACCTCAACAAGACGAGGTCTTAATAAGCCGGAAATACTATTCTGCATTTATATCCCTTAGTTTAAGGTTTATTATTTCGAGTACAACTCAACAACAAGCTGCTCATTAATATCAGAACCCAATTCGACGCGATCAGGCAAAGACTTAAAGGTTCCAGCCATGTCCTTGCTATTAACATCAACCCAATTTGGGAATCCGTATTGCTCAGTGACAGTTAACGCATCGATAATTCTTTGTTGTTTTTTTGCCTTTTCCCTGACGCTGATCACATCACCAGGTTGAACCTGATAGGAAGGAATATTAACTAACGAGTCGTTGACCATAATCGATTTGTGACTAACCAACTGACGAGCTTCCGCTCTGGTAGCGGCAAAACCCATTCTATACACTACGTTATCGAGTCTCGACTCGAGAAGGTTTAGTAGATTTTCGCCTGTTGCACCTTTCTTTAAATCGGCAATTTTATAATAATTTCTAAATTGCTTTTCCAGTACACCGTAAATCCTTCTAATTCTTTGTTTTGCACGCAATTGCAATGCATAATCAGAACTTCTTGTACGCTTAGTACCGTGCTGCCCAGGCCGCTGGTCAAGCTTACACTTGCCATCTAACGACTTGCCTCTACTTTTTAAAAAAAGATCGGTCCCTTCTCTACGGCTTAATTTACACGTAGGGCCAAGATATCTTGCCATAACAAACTACTCCAGAACTTAAACGCGGCGTTTTTTAGGTGGACGGCAACCGTTATGAGGGATTGGCGTCACATCAATGATATTGCTGATTTTGAAACCCAAGTTACTCAATGAACGAACGGCGGATTCTCTACCAGGACCAGGCCCCTTAACCAGCACATCTAGGTTTTTCATTCCGTATTCCAATGCGACCGAACCAGCTCTTTCGGCAGCAACTTGAGCAGCAAAAGGAGTACTTTTTCTTGAACCCCTAAAACCTGAACCACCGGATGTTGCCCAAGAGAGCGCATTACCTTTTCTATCGGTTATTGTAACGATGGTATTATTGAAGGAGGCATGCACATGCGCAATGCCATCCGCTATTTCTTTTTTTATGCGTTTACGCGCACGATTTGGACTTGCCATTTATGAACCTCTTATCGAAATATCTTTACTTTCTAATAGGCTTGCGAGGGCCCTTACGGGTTCTTGCATTCGTCCGTGTTCTCTGCCCTCTCAAAGGCAGGCCTCGACGATGTCGGATACCACGATAACAACCTAGATCCATCAATCGCTTGATGTTCATTGAAACTTCACGTCGCAAGTCGCCTTCGACGGTCATTTTTGAAATAACTTCACGAACAGAATCAAGTTGCTCTTCAGTTAATTCTTTAATTTTTCTTGACGGTGCTATACCCACTTTCTCGCAAATCTGATTTGCTGTTTTGCGTCCAACACCATAAATCGCTGTCAATGCAATTTCTGCATGCTTATGATCTGGTACGTTAATCCCGGCAATACGTGCCATTTAGATACTCCCCTGAGCAATGACTCTAAAGTTAAGCGCCGAATAATAACATTTAATGATTTATGGCGCAATAGAAAATTATCCTTGACGTTGTTTATGGCGCCCATCTTCACAGATCACCCTAACAACACCATTTCTTTTTATGACTTTGCATTTTCTGCATATTTTTTTAACTGACGCACGAACTTTCACAATGCACTCCGTAATACTTAATTATTTTTTAAGATGCGCTTTTTTCATCAAGCCTTCGTATTGCTGTGACATCATGTGCGTCTGCATCTGAGAAATAAAATCCATCACGACAACAACGATAATCAACAACGAGGTCCCGCCAAAATAAAATGGGACATTCCAGTAAACGATCAGAAACTCAGGCAATAAACAAACGCCTGTGATGTAAAAAGCACCAATCAATGTAAGACGCGTCATCACTTTATCAATATAGGCACTGGTTTGTTGCCCAGGCCTAATGCCAGGCAAGAACGCACCCGATTTTTTTAAATTATCCGCAGTCTCTTTCGAATTAAAAACCAAAGCGGTATAGAAAAAACAAAAAAAGATGATGGCCGCCGCATAAAACATGACGTATACCGGCTGACCAGGCGACAACATAGTCGCAATATCTTTAAGCCAACCAAAGCCTTCGGCATTTCCGAACCACCCTGCTACCGTAGCCGGAAACAGAATGATACTTGAGGCAAAAATGGGAGGTATAACACCCGCCATGTTAAGCTTCAACGGAAGAAAACTACTTTGCCCGGCATACATCCTTCTACCTTGCTGTCTTTTAGGATAATTAATAATAATCCTTCGTTGACCTCTTTCAACAAAGACAACTAGCGCGGTAACAGCGATCGTTAGCAAGAATAGCAAAATAATGAACGCACTGTTCATTTCGCCTGTTCTAGCAAGCTCCAAAGTACCACCGACAGCCGAGGGAAGTCCTGAAACGATACCGGCAAAAATAATTAACGAAATACCGTTGCCGATTCCTCTTTCAGTAACTTGCTCGCCCAACCACATCAAAAATATGGTCCCCGTTACCAGCGTTATTGTCGTTATGAAAACAAAACTCATGCCTGGAGCAATAACAACGGATAAACCACCGGCCGTTTGATTTTGCAATGCTATTGAAATACCAATAGCTTGAAAAGTCGCCAGGACTACGGTTCCGTAACGGGTATACTGAGATATCTTACGCCTTCCAGACTCGCCTTCTTTTTTCATCTGCTCCATCGTTGGAATAACCACAGTCATCAATTGCATGATGATCGAAGCAGAAATGTAAGGCATGATACCAAGAGCAAATAAGCTTAAACGCATTAATGCTCCACCCGAAAACATGTTAAACATATCGAGAATGGAACCACTTTGCTGTTCAAACATAAGGGCTAACGCTTTTGGATCGATACCGGGAACAGGGATATGAGCCCCTACTCGATAGACGAAAAACGCCCCCAGCACGAATAGCAATCTAGACCTTAATTCTGAATAGCCACCTGCTTTTTCAGCCATTTGTGCTCTTGTTGTATTCACTTAGACCTCTACTTTGCCGCCAGCCGCTTCAATAGATGCTTTTGCGCCTGCAGTCACTTTTATACCTTTCAACGTCACAGCTTTTGTAATTTCACCCGATTGGATTACCTTAGCGGTTTTAGTGAAAACAGGAACGACACCCGTCTCGATCAATACTTGCAAATCGATGGTTTCCGTAGGCAAGTTAGCCAATTCACTCAAGCGAACTTCTGCTGTCAAATGCTTGCATCTTGACGTAAAACCCACTTTCGGTAATCGCCTTTGAAGGGGCATTTGTCCACCTTCGAACCCAACCTTGTGAAATCCACCGCTTCTTGCTTTTTGGCCTTTATGACCTCTTCCACAGGTTTTTCCAAGAGTAGATCCGATACCGCGACCGACACGCTTAGCTTTTTTTCTTGATCCTTCAGCAGGACTTATTGAATTCAAGTACATTACAATTCCTCTACCCTTAGCATGTAGGAAACTTTATTAATCATCCCACGATTTTCAGGAGTATCGGAAACCGATACCGTATGATTAATACGACGCAAACCTAAACCTTTTAAGCATGCCTGATGGCTTGCTAAACGGCCGTGTTTACTTTTTGTCATTGTTAATTGTAATTTTTTATCTGACATAACAACTATCCAATTATCTGCTCAACCGACAGGCCGCGCTTGGCTGCGATGTCTTTTGGCTCATGCATTTCAGTTAACCCGGCAATCGTAGCTCTAACAACGTTAATCGGGTTGTTAGTTCCAATGCATTTGGCCAGTACATTATGGACACCGACCACTTCGAATACCGCACGCATTGCTCCGCCGGCAATAATACCGGTACCATCCGACGCTGGTTGCATATAGACTTTTGCCGCCCCGGTGGACGCCGTAACTGTGTATTGCAAAGTGTCGCCTTTTAGAGCAACTTTACGCATGTTTTTTCTAGCCTGTTCCAACGACTTTTGGATTGCAACGGGAACTTCTCTGGCTTTACTTACGCCATAACCCACACGACCTTCACCGTCGCCGACGACCGTTAAAGCAGCAAAGCCGAAAACTCGTCCGCCTTTCACAACTTTTGCTACACGACGTACCGATACTAATTTTTCTTGTAAACCGTCTGTACTTGCTTGAGATGGTGCTGTAGCCATAATCAATCTCCTAAAATTTTAAACCGGCTTCACGCGCGGCATCAGCAAGCGCTTTAACACGCCCATGATATTTAAAACCTGAGCGGTCGAAAGCCACTTCAGTGATTCCAGCCGCAATGGCTTTTTGGGCTACAAACTTTCCAACTTCGGCAGCCGCCTCAACGTTTCCTGTATTTTTTACGGCTGATTTGACCTCAGCCTGAACAGTCGAAGCACTCGCAAGCGTATGCGTCCCATCGGAACTAATGACCTGCGCATAAATGTGTTGAGCGGTTTTGTGTATGGTTAAACGGTTCGCTCCGGAATTCTTAATTTTACTGCGCAGCTTCAGAGCGCGCTTTAAGCGTGATGCTTTCTTTTCCATTACTTTACCTTACTTCTTCTTGGCTTCTTTTCTGACCACATTCTCATCAGCATATCTGACACCCTTGCCTTTATAAGGCTCTGGCGGGCGATACCCTCTAATTTCTGCAGCGACCTGACCGACTTTTTGCTTATCAAAACCTTTGATAATAATTTCGGTTTGACTGGGGGTTTCGATCGTTATACCCGCCGGCACTTCATAATCAACCGGATGGGAAAAGCCAAGAGATAATCCTAAAGTATTGCCTTTAGCTTGAGCTCTATAACCGACACCGACTAATGCCAGTTTCTTTTCAAAACCTTGGGATACGCCAATTATCATATTATTGATAACGGCACGAGTGGTTCCGGCTTGCGAATTGGCAATTTTATCAGCCTTATCCCACTTAATTTCAATTTGGCTATTATCGATGGCCAGACCTACTTTTTCGTGTAACGAGGCCGACAACTGACCCTTACTACCTTTTACGGTAACTTCGTTGCCTTCGAGTTTGATATCAATTCCGCTTGGAAGAGCGATAGGTACTTTTGCAATTCTTGACATGACTTGGCTCCCTAATTAACAAACAGTACAAACAACTTCACCGCCATGCCCTATCGCACGTGCCGCTCTGTCAGTCATGACACCTTTCGATGTCGAAACGATAGCTATGCCCAAACCTCCCAAAACCTTTGGAAGCTCTTCTTTCGACTTATAAATTCTAAGTCCCGGCCTGCTGATTCTTTTTACTTTTTCGATGACAGGTCGGCCTTGATAGTATTTTAATACTATGGTCATTTCACTATGACTACCTTTCGTCTCAACACTATAGTCGGTGATGTAACCTTCATCTTTTAACACTTTTACAATGGCTACCTTCAATTTAGAAGAAGGCAGTTTTACGCTAATTTTTCCCGCAGATTGACCATTTCTAATTCTGGTCAACATATCTGCTATTGGGTCTGTCATACTCATTTCAATTCTCCAAACAGATCTTACCAACTCGCCTTAACTAAACCAGGCACATCACCACGCATGGTCGATTCTCTTAATTTATTTCGAGATAGACCGAACTTGCGATAATAGCCATGGGGACGCCCAGTGATATTACACCGGTTGCGCAAACGAGATGCGCTGGAATCCCTTGGTAGCTTTTGTAATTGAAAATGAGCCGCTTCTTTTTCTTCAAAAGTAGCGCCGGGATTGCGAATGATTTCTTTTAACTCTTTTCGCTTGGTTTCATATTTCTTTACTAATTTGTTACGCTTTACTTCACGCGCAATCATTGATTTTTTAGCCATTAGTCGATCGCCTTTTAGTTTTTGAATGGAAAGTTAAATAGCTTCAACAAAGCTAAACCTTCTTCATTGGTTTTTGCTGTTGTCGTAATGGTAATATCCATTCCGCGAATAACATCAATTTTGTCATAATCAATTTCAGGAAATATGATTTGCTCTTTGACGCCCATCGAATAATTACCACGCCCATCAAAACTCTTAGGACTCATCCCCCTGAAATCCCTAATACGAGGAATGGAAATATTAATCAAGCGATCCAAAAATTCGTACATTCTATCACTACGCAGGGTGACTTTACAGCCAATTGGCATGTCATCGCGTATTTTGAACCCGGCTATCGATTTTCTTGCCAAGGTGACAATCGCTTTTTGACCGGCGATTTTTTCCATATCGCCGAGAGCGGATTGTAATATTTTCTTATCCGCAACCGCACCGCCAACACCCATATTCAGTGTGATTTTGGTAATCCGGGGCGCCTGCATTATGGATTTATAGCCGAATTTTTTCATTAATTCCGGCAGGATCTTTTCTTTGTATTCAGTTTCTAGTCTAGCCATGTCTAAATAATCCTCTATTAGATATCAACAACTTCATTAGTTGATTTAAAAAACCTGACTTTTCTTCCATCTTCTAGAAACTTAAAGCCGATTCGATCCGCTTTTAGGGTTTGTGGATTGTAAATACCGATATTAGAAAGGTGGATAGGCATATCTTTATCAACGATACCGCCAGATACTCCGGCACGAGGGTTGCCTTTTTGGTGCTTTTTGACACGGTTGATCCCTTCTACGAGTACCTTGTCATCCTTAAACACCTTAGTTACTTTACCGCGCTTTCCTTTGTCTTTACCGGTCAATACAATGACTTCGTCGCCTTGTTTTATTTTTTGCATGATTTAATCCTTTTTTATAAAACTTCAGGAGCCAGAGAAATAATTTTCATGAATCTATCCCCCCTTAATTCGCGAGTTACAGGACCAAATATGCGTGTACCGAGAGGTTGCAATTGGTTATTAAGAATGACGGCGGCATTTCCGTCGAAACGGATAACCGAACCATCAGGACGACGAACTCCTTTACGAGTTCTTACAACCAAGGCGTTGTAAACTTCGCCTTTTTTTACTCTACCACGCGGTATTGCGTCTTTAACACTGACTTTGATAATGTCGCCAATGCCAGCATAACGCCTATGTGAACCGCCTAGCACTTTGATACACATGACCTTTTTTGCACCGCTATTATCGGCAACGTCAAGGTTAGTTTGCATCTGAATCATGATTAATTCCCAATTGTCTCGATATTAAATTCTTTGTGCTTATTTATTGTTGCTTTCAACAACTTCAACTAGCCTGAAGGCTTTGTTTTTGGACATTGGCCTACAAGATGTAATAGACACAACATCGCCTTCATTGCATTGATTTTGCTCATCATGAGCCATTAATTTCGTCGATCGCTTGATATATTTGCCGTACACTGGGTGCTTGACAAAGCGCTCGACCAAAACGGTAATGCTTTTGTCCATTTTGTTACTAATGACACGACCGCTTAAGGTTCTTAATTTTTCAGTTTTTTCGCTCATGACTTACGCTCTCCCCAATTCATTCAATACAGTATGGATACGGGCAATATCACGCCTGACTTGCTTGACCTGAGCGGTCTTTGTCAACTGACCGGTGCCTTTTTGCATCCTGAGATTGAATTGTTCTCTCGAGAGCTCGAGTAGCATATCGGCTAATTCTTGTTTCGATTTTTGTCGTAATTCGGTGGCTTTCATCACATTATGGTCCGAGCTATGAATGTTGTCTTAATCGGCAGTTTGGCAGATGCTAATGCAAACGCTTCTCTTGCAAGCTCTTCGGGCACACCTTGAATTTCATAAAGCATGGTACCCGGTTTAATCTGAGCAACCCAGTATTCTACACTACCTTTACCTTTTCCCATCCTAACTTCTAAAGGTTTTTTGGTAATAGGCTTGTCTGGAAATACTCTGATCCATATTTTACCACCACGCTTTACATGACGAGTGATCGCTCTACGCGCAGCTTCGATCTGACGGGCTGTAATCCTTCCTCTTGTTGTGGCTTTTAATCCGAATTCACCGAAACTTACCGATGAGCCACGAACAGCTATACCGTTATTTCTATTCTTATGCTGCTTACGAAATTTTGTTCTTTTGGGTTGAAGCATGACTTTATCCGTTCAACTATTTTTTAGATTCTGTAACATCGGATACACCTTGTGCATCCATATCAAATACTTCACCTTTGAAAATCCAGACTTTTATGCCAATGATTCCATAAGTGGTATTTGCCTCGGCCGTACCATAATCGATGTCGGCTCTAAGTGTGTGCAAAGGGACACGGCCTTCTCTATACCATTCGGTACGGGCAATTTCAGCACCGTTTAAACGGCCGGCAACATTAATTTTAATGCCTTCCGCGCCCAAACGCATAGTGTTGGTAACCGCACGCTTCATAGCCCTACGGTACATGATTCTTTTTTCAAGTTGCTGAGCAATGCTTTCTGCTACCAGATAAGCATCTAATTCAGGTTTTCTGATTTCTTCGACATTCATTTGAACCGGAATGCCCATCATCGCCGAAACTTCTCGTCTCAATTTATCGATGTCTTCGCCTTTTTTGCCAATCACAATCCCTGGTCTTGCAGTATGAACGGTGATATGAGCATTACTTGCCGGACGATTAATCTGGATGCGACTAACCGAAGCGTGAGCAAGCTTTTTTTTGATAAAGTCTCTAACTTTAAGATCTTGATGCAGAAAAACCGGGTAATCCTGAGAGTTTGCGTACCATCTAGAAGTCCAGTCTTTAACAATTCCAAGGCGAATACCCGTTGGATGTACTTTTTGTCCCATTTTTACCTCTACTCGTATTCTGCTACTTTGATTGTTATGTGACAGGTTCTTTTCAATATTTTATTGGCTCGACCTTTCGCTCGCGGTTTAAAACGTTTCATGGTCGGCCCTTCGTTGACATAAACCGTCGTAACTTTCAATTCGTCAACATCGGCGCTTTCGTTATGCTCCGCATTGGCAATCGCCGATTCTAAAAGCTTTTTGACGACCCCTGCCGCACTTTTTGTACTAAATGACAAAATGGCCAGCGCTTTCTCGACCGGAAGACCGCGAATTTGATCACCTACCAACCTGGCTTTTTGTGCCGACATAGGTGCATTGCTTAATTTTGCTGATATTTCCATCCTACACCTTACCTTGACTTCTTATCGGCCACATGCCCTTTATAGGTGCGTGTCGGCGCAAATTCACCGAGTTTATGCCCAATCATATTCTCAGAAACAAGAACAGGGACGTGTTGACGTCCATTGTGGACAGCAATAGTTAAACCCAACATATCGGGAATAATCATTGATCTTCTTGACCATGTTTTAATCGGTTTCCTATTATTGGCTTTTACCGCATCCTCTACTTTTTTCAGAAGATGATGATCTATAAAAGGACCTTTTTTAATTGATCGTGGCACGCTATTTCCTCTCTATTTCTGCTTACGGCGTCTGACAATCATATTGTCTGTGCGTTTATTTTTACGTGTTTTATAACCTTTGGTCGGCATACCCCATGGCGAAACAGGATGTCTGCCGCCTGACGTACGCCCTTCACCACCACCATGCGGATGATCTACAGGATTCATCGCCACACCGCGAACGGTTGGCCTTACTCCGCGCCAGCGCTTTGCTCCGGCCTTGCCCAATGATGTTAAGCTGTGCTCGGAGTTGGATACTTCTCCAACTACAGCCTTACAATCGGCCATGATTTTGCGCATTTCACCCGATCTTAACCGGATGGTTACGTAAGCGCCTTCTCTAGCGACTAATTGGCAAGATGCGCCAGCGCTTCTTGCTAACTGAGCACCTTTACCGGGCTTTAATTCAACGCAATGAATAGTAGTACCCAATGGAATATTTCTAAGCGGCATGCAATTACCCGGCTTCACCGCAGTGGTTTCAGCGGATAAAATCTCTTGCCCTTGGGTTATGCCTTTAGGGGCGATAATATATCGACGCTCACCGTCTTTAAAGAGAATCAAAGCAATATTGGCGGTTCTGTTGGGATCGTATTCGATACGCTCAACAACAGCCGGAATATCTATTTTATTTCTTTTAAAATCAATGATCCGGTAGTGATGCTTATGCCCCCCACCGACATGACGTGTGGTTATGCGCCCTTGATTATTACGTCCGCCATTTTTGCTGTTTTTATCAAGCAACTGTGCGAATGGCTTGCCTTTATGTAACTCATCGTTTTTGACACGTACAACAAACCTCGATCCAGCCGATGTAGGTTTTGATTTTACAATAGCCATGCTTTCTACCGTTTCCTATTGATCTTTTAAACTTTTAACTATTAAGCTGCCGAGAAATCTATATCGTGGCCTTCTTTGAGCTTGACATAGGCTTTTTTCCAATCGGAACGTTTGCCAAGGGTTTGACCAAACCTTTTTTTCTTGCCTTTGACATTCAGCACACGAACCGAATCGACTTTTACTTCGAACATAAGCTCGACGGCTTGCTTTATTTGATTCTTGGTTGCCTGTTTCTGAACGTTAAACACAAACTGTTTATTCGCCTCGGCGGCAACTGTGCTTTTTTCTGAAACAACAGGAGCTCTCAAGACACTTGCCAATTTACTTTTGATTAGCTCGTTCATGCCAACCTCTCCTCTATCATTTTTACCGCCGCAGGCGTCATAATGACTTTTTCCGCTGCTACCAGCGATACCGGACTCAAATTATCCGCAGAACACACTTCTAAATACGGAATATTTCTTGAAGCCAAAGCCAGATTAAAGTCGACTTCGTCGGATATGATTAAAACGCGCTTACAATCCAAACCGCTCAGCTTTGCAACCATTTCTTTCGTTTTTGGAGTCGAAGGAAGGATTTCACTACTGACAACCAAACGGTCTTGTCTTAGCAACTCGGACAAAATTGAACGCAAACCCGATCGAAACATTTTTTTGTTGAGTTTTTGCTCGAAAGATCGCGGTCTTGCAGCAAAGGTCACGCCACCTGTTCTCCAGAGTGGACTGCGCATTGTACCAGATCTTGCTCGACCCGTCCCTTTTTGACGCCAAGGTTTAATCCCACCGCCACTTACATCGGAACGGGTCTTCTGTGCTTTTGTCCCGGAACGAGCGCCAGCAAGGTGTCGAGTCACCAATTGATGCACTAACGTCTCATTAAAAGCTTGTCCAAAAACTTCTTCGCCTACCGCGACCGCTGCGGCAGATTCGCTTTCGTTAATTGCAGGAATTTGTATACTCATGATTTATCCTTCTTATTCCGCATTTTCGCAGCCGGGGTAATCACGACATCGCTACCTTTTGCTCCAGGCACAGCCCCTTTGACCAGAATCAAATTTCTCTCGCTATCGACTGCATGAATGGTTAGATTATCGATTGTCGTTTTATCGGCACCCATATGACCGGACATTTTTTTCCCTTTAAAAACACGGCCCGGCGTTTGGCACATACCATTAGAACCGGGAGCTCTATGGGACAGCGAATTACCGTGCGTCGCATCCTGCGTTCTGAAATTATGCCGTTTGACTGCACCTTGATAACCTTTACCGATGCTGGTTCCGTGAACATCAACCACCTGTCCTTGAGCAAAAATACTTGCTTGTAATTCGGAACCGGCAGAGAGATCGTCGCCTTCACCGTCATCCAGCCTGAATTCCCACAGACCTCTTCCTGCGGTTACATTCGCAGCAGCAAAATGACCAGCCATCGCTTTATTCACTCGGGATGATTTTTTTTCACCCGCAGTGACTTGTACCGCGCGATAGCCATCTTTTTCGATGCTTTTAACTTGAGTGACTCGGTTAGACTCTATCTGAAGAACCGTCACGGGCACTGACGACCCATCCTCGCAAAATACTCTGGTCATACCACATTTACGACCAATTAGACCTATTGACATCTGCCAATTCCCCTACATTTAATTCAACTTTATTTGAACGTCTACACCGGCTGCCAGATCCAATTTCATCAAGGCATCGACAGTTTTTTCGGTTGGCTCGACAATGTCGAGTAATCGTTTGTACGTTCTTAATTCATATTGATCTCGCGCGTCTTTATTGACATGCGGAGAGATCAAAATCGTAAACCGCTCTTTCTTAGTAGGCAGCGGGATAGGGCCCTTGATTTGCGCACCCGTTCTTTTCGCTGTTTCTACGATTTCACCTGCCGATTGATCAATTAATTTATGATCAAATGATTTCAGGCGTATTCTAATAGTTTGACTCGTCATATTGTTTACTCGATGATTGATGCAACAACGCCCGCGCCAACGGTACGACCACCTTCACGAACCGCGAATC
>JACUUF010000385.1 GCA_014859465.1 Methyloprofundus sp. | reverse complement strand
AATATGGGAAATTCAAAGGCTCAATAGCTGGTGACGCAGCAATCAACATAGCGATTGACAGAATGGGCGGCATCAACAAAAGAAACGGGTATAAACCGGAAGTATTGGTTCGCAACGGTCGGCCAGACTTGACTGTGCCCCATGAGAAAATCACACAAATTCTGAACGACTTGGAAAATACAAGCAGCATGAAGCCTTGAGGCTTGCGCCATTCGCAGAGTTTAGAAACAAAAAACCCGCTAAAAAGCGGGTAAATGGTCATTCATGTTTTAGCGCCAATCTTTGTTGAAAAAAGATATTTCGTAATTCCCAACACGCCAAATCGTTTTCCCGTCATCATTGGTTTTCGATGCCTGCAAAACATCGGCAACGGTAATGATCAGATTATCATGCTCGAAGACATAATCACTTGGCTCTGCCTCAGAAAAACTCAAAATATCATCAATCTCGAACTCGCAAGCAACGCAACTAATAATTAGACAGTCATCGACAATCATCCCAGCCCAGCTCGACATTTCGAGCATAAACAAAACCGAGTCAACGGGCAGCGTGGCAACTAAATTAGTATCTTCACCAAGTAAAGGCGCAATCCACTCCGCGCAAGCCAACAACTCATCATCGTCTTGGAGCAGGTTGTCGTCGAACTCCATCTTTAGACGAACGGCAATTCCGCCATCATGGTCAATATCGCAAACAAATGAGTCTATTTCAGGGTGATACCCAACGGTCATATTGCAGCAGACAAACGAATCATCGCTCGCATCAACAGCAACAAACATAGAAGGGAGCACTCGCACCATGCAATCGCGTAAGGCTGGATCACTAAAATTTAATTCTTCATCAAATGCGATAACAAAAGAAGTGCGGGCAGTGTTTTGTGCGTTTGCAAGTGTTTCTGTGGGCATGGGTATATCTCCTTGGTCGATATGTGTATTATACACAAGCGAACCAAGAAGGCAAGTTTTTAATTTTTTATCGGGCACAAAAAACCCGCACTAGGCGGGCTTGGTTAGGCTGGGTTAAATTAAAGATACATCGCCATTGTTACCGCATCCTCATTGCAGACTTTGACACAGTTCCTCACTGAGTAATGGAAAGTCCAACCAAGGTCGGCTATACCGTCTTTGGTTTCCTCGGATGTACCGTCCTCTATGCTACCGTGACACTCGCCTTCCATTGCGGCTTGTCCGGCCTTGGCCTCATCTTCTTCGATGATTAGTTTGACGCACGATTTTTCGTACTCGCCCATCTGTATATTTAGCGTAACAAGAAAGAAACCGAGCCCGACTAAGCCATTGCAGCTTTCATTCGCCTCAACAGCCGCCACAACTTCACTGGATGAATCGTTGGTAAGATTAACGGCAATGGCACAATCAAACTTGCTACGAGCGATAAGATTGCCCGCCAAAGCGCAGCGCACTTTCACGTCTTGGTCGTTAGCAAGTTTTTTCACTACCTCCTCATATCCAACAAAGTATCTAAAGTTTGTAATGACTGCCGCCAAAGCGCAGCGCACAGATTCAATATCATCACTGGCTAGATTGGCAGCTATTTCCATTCCATTTTTCAGAAGGTGAAGACTAGAATTTGAAGCCAGAATTTCACGAATGGCAAAAGATTCGTGATTAACAATAAACTTAGCGATCACCTCCGCATTCGGCAAATCATTCAAATCAGACTGGGCAATTTCTTTCTTCTCATCGAATGACAGTTCAGCGTAGTTTTTCATGGGTGCTTCTCCTTGGTTGATATGTGTATTATACGCAAACAAACCAAGTAAGCAAGTGTTTAATTTCTATCGGGCATAAAAAACCCGCACTAGGCGGGCTTGGTTCTTGGCGACAAGTTTAATCCACCAGCCCCAATCTTAGTTTTCTACAGATCGTTTGTTGTCGTGGGCTCAGTGCTTCCGAAAGACGCTGAAACTCCCAGTCCTTCATCGCTATTACTTGATCCCTGTCCGATGCTTTAGATAGAGAAACTGGAACCAAGTCGGGTGATACGGAAATATTGTTTAGTTTAACAATGCTGGCAAAATACATAGCCTGCCTTGGCGTAAAGCGGGCGTGCTTCCTGCACGTTGCCAGCAAGCCATTCACATCATGTTTAGGGTCATTTTCCTTAATCTTTAACAGTAGGTGTATGAGTCGCCGCGATCTTGCCTCTGCATAAAGTCGAGTCTTGTGTTTGAGCATCCAAATATCAAGATCAAGCCCCTCGGTCACAGCTTGCGGATTGTTTGTCTTGCCCGCACACTCAGAACCAACAAGCGCGGTTTTCTTGCTGTTATTCAACGGCGAAACCTGAAACATGAAC
>JACUUF010000384.1 GCA_014859465.1 Methyloprofundus sp. | reverse complement strand
AAACAGGCAGTGTTCTTACAAAGCCCCAAGCATAAGCATGCGGATTCAAGTAACTGAATACGGCCAACGATAACACGCCCCACCAGGGCTTTTTAATGGCAGCGCCAATGCAACAAATTAGAAATATAAGTACGACGATATCGCGCATGAATAATTATCAGGGTCTCGATTGAATATGACCTGCTATTTGACCAAGTACACCAGCAAAACGGGTCAAATAAAATCTCGATTTGTTCAAATTAAAGCTGAAGAGAGTGCCTACCAAATACTGAGTCAATTTAGACCATAAATATAACGGTATTCTGGCACGTTCCGGTCGATGAATTAAAGTAATTGATCGATTTCTTTGAAAACTTTTTTTGATGAGAAAACGGAGCTTAAAATGTTCCGGATTCACATAATGATATTGAATGATATCGGGTATATAGCGAAGCGTTTCGCCGGCTTGTAAGGCTCTTAGCACAAAGTCACTGTCTTCACTGCCCATTAAATCATGGCCTTTAGGGCCAAGGGCTATAGAAAAGTTGCCTACTTTATCAAATACCTCACGGGCAACAATTAAATTACCGCCTCCAGGAATCGATGTGCTTGCAGTTAAAGTCAATGATTCTTCGCCAAGATCGAAATAGGGGACCGGATAGGGCGTAATTTTAAATTCATCAGTTTCATGAGCCCACTCAGGCTCTTCACCTGTCCAATCAGGGATGATTCTTCCGCAGAATAGATTGGTTTCAGGATAATTGGTAATGGCATTGATTACAGTTTGGAAATAATGATTGTCAAGACGATGATCGTCATCGACAAAGCATATCCAGCCGTCTTTGATAAGTTTTAACCCTGTATTTAAGGCGTTTGACTTTCCTGGCTTGGGTTCTTCGGCATAAACTAATGGAAGTAAATTTTCTAGTTTTTGTTTTGATTGATAGTTTTGGAGACAGTAAATCGTATCGTCGCTGCAGTTATTAGCGATAACCAAAATAGACAGTTGGGCTTGATTCGAAATTGCCGCACTATTGATTGATGATATTGTTTTTAGCAATAATTCGGCTCGGTTATGGGTGCAAATCGTAACTGTCAAGTTCATTTGCGTTTCGTTAAAAAATGGCGGCTGTAAAAGTGGCAGATTTTAATATGTAATTCATAAGCAACTTTTTCTATAAAATCAATTCGAAGATTAGAGTAATATAGTCCATGTCCATAATCTAAAAGTGTTTGTCTTGCCATGGATTTAAGAAAAGGGAATTGCCATGAATACATTTTGGTTCTCCTGAGTAATGTAATAGAAAATTAATAGGAATGTTTCATTTGTGATATAGATCTATTGCCTTTATTCAAGGGTTTTGACATTTTATTAATTTAAAATAGGTTCTTATAATGAATTACTTGTTGGTGTATTCTAAAATAAAACTTTTAATTATTTTTGATTCTATCGGTTTGATGTTGTAATTATTTTTTAGTAGATATTTTTCTAAAAAAGCACCTAACAATTGAGATATATTCATTAGGTATATTACTAATTGATCGTATGCATTTTCTTTTGCTTTATTGTTAGTAATGCTGAAAATAATGTTTTTTGTGAAGTGGTAAAACGTTATTGCTTTGTTTGTTATTTTCCAATAAAATTTTTTTAATTGATTTTCTTTTTCTTTTTTGTAATTGAATAATTCTGGAAATTTTTTTTGCAGTAAAATAGTGCCTTTGCCAATTTTATAGCGTTGTTTTAAAAGTGCATATAGAGAATGTTCGCCAGGTTCTCGCACAAGACAATTTTCATCAAATACGATTTTGTATGGTGTCAAAATTTGCATACGGTAGCAGATTTCAACATCAGCTGCTTTTATAAAGTTTTTGTCAAAAAGTCCTATTTGATCGAATAACTCTTTCTTAAAAGAAGCATTGGCACCGTCCGCAAAAGGTAAATAAGGCAGCTTGTTTCTTTTTTTTGCATGCATAGGTGACATATAATTATGGCGTTTTTGAAATTCAATAATGTTATTTTTCGGTTCATCAATAATTTCTATTTCACCTGCGACACAGCCGATATTAGGATCTTTTTGAAATGCTTTAACAATATTGCTAATCCAGTCAGGTTCGGCTAAGCAAGAAATGTCTGTAGTACAGATTATTGTGCCCGATGAGTTCTTAACGCCTAAATTAAGCGCCGAAGACCGGCCTCTTTTATTTTCAATAAAATATTTAACCTTTTTTCTTTTTAGAACTTCAATGCTGTTATCTGAAGAGCCGTTATCTACAATAATCACTTCAAATAGTTCTGATGGATATGACTGGTTTTCCAAAGCATCAAGACACGGTTCTATA
>JACUUF010000383.1 GCA_014859465.1 Methyloprofundus sp. | reverse complement strand
AAGTCGAATTTGGACTCAATATTTACACATGATTACAGATTTAACCCACTACCGATTTTTTAACACATTTAGCGGTTCAGGCAAATGTGGCGGCGTCCACTCAAAATCAAGCGTTCAATGCTCTAGTTTTCTTGTACAAGCGGATACTTGAATCTCCTTTGGAAGGCGTGGAAGCGGCAAGAACACGTAAAGAAAAGCGAATTCCTGTGGTCTTGACGCGTGAAGAAGTTAAGCGTGTGCTGGCTTTTTTGGAAGGTACGCCAGAATTATTGGTTAAATTATTGTATGGCAGTGGTTTGCGGATTACTGAGGCGGTGCGTTTGCGCGTACAGGATATCGATTATGGTTACAAACAAATAACCGTACGCAATGGTAAAGGCATGCAGGATCGAGCCACTCCGTTTCCAGAAAGTTTAGCGCCCTTATTGCATAATCATTTGGAGCGGGTTAAAGCGGTTCATGAGCAGGATTTAGCGTTGGGATTGGGCGCAGTTTATTTACCCTATGCGTTGGCGAGAAAATATCCAAATGCGGAAAAAGCGTGGTCGTGGCAGTATGTTTTTCCCAGTCGTAATTTATCTGTTGATCCGCGTAGCGGGGTTACTCGGCGACATCATATTGATCAATCGGTGGTGAATAAAGCCATTAAACAGGCGGTAGTTAAAGCAAGCATCAACAAAAAAGTCAGTGCGCATACTTTTCGCCATAGCTTTGCCACCCATTTATTGCAGCGCGGTACTGATATTCGGACCATTCAATCTTTGCTTGGGCATAAGGATTTAGAAACGACAATGATTTATACCCATGTTTTAAAGTTGGGCGGAGAGGGAGTAGTTAGTCCGCTGGATGATTTGTAGCGCAAAAAAAAGCAAAACTAGGCTGTCGAATGATGTTTATTTTTTTGTTTTTGATTATTGGAAGTGAGGCTTTAGCCTCGCCTAACTCATGCGAGGCTAAAGCCTCACTTCCTAAGTAAAAAGAGTTTTTATATCAATCCAAAAACCAAGAAAATTATAGCTACAATTTCGACAGGTTAGAAACACGGGGTCATATATGGTCCGCCCCGTATTGCAAGTAAAATTTGTTGGTAACATAAAGAAATATTGCTTCCATATATCCGGCCTTGGGGTGAGATATTTAGTCATCTCTGGCCCTGATGGAATCCGCACATTCCAACCTCATCAAGTCTGCGGCTTCAAATGAGCCCGTGACCCCGTCAGGTTCTCTGGAATGTAGATGTTATCTTTTATGCCATCAGGTCTTTCTTTTTGCGCAAAAAGAAAGACCTGGCCCCGCGCGTGACCCCCGCGCGATCAATAGCCATTGTTAAACTATTTCTCTATATGTTGCTGAATATCCATTCGGTTATGCAAAACTCGAACGATAAATATATCATCATTTTCAACAACATAAATAATTAGATGTTTTCTATGATGATGTATCTTAACAGGAGGATTGAATTCATAACGATCAGGACAAAGATTCGGCACATCAGCAAGAAATTGACACTTTTCTTTTAGTGCTTCTATATACAGATCAGCTTTATTTTCACCATAATTAATAAAACCGTATCGATAAATTTCTACTAAATCATTTTCGGCTTCTTTAGAGAACACATAGACCTTCATGATCTATTTTCTTTCAACTCTTTACGTGCTTGATTAATAATTTGATCAAATGATTTGTTACTAACTCCACTTTCTAACCCAGCGGTGATAGCGTTTTGTAATGCGTTTAATTTACTTCTGTGTTCTTGATCTTGACGAATTAAGTCACGAACATAATCACTTGTATTTGCATATGTCCCTGTATTTACTTGGGATTGAACCCAATCTTTCATTGGGTCAGGAACAGAAATATTCATGGTAGCCATAATAACGCCTTTGCTTTAATAAATTACACCTCATTTATGGCATACTTTGGCAATTATTGCCAATATTTTTTGTAAAACAGAAATATTCTTTAAACTTAAATGTTTAAAAAGAGACGAAACAATTATTTTTTAATTCTAATCGAGTCCGATTCTTTTAGTTGTATCTATGCAATAAACTTGCTTTTGGTACGACGAATTAAACTAAAAAAGAAGAGATTTGTGGCATGGAAAGACCTGACACTATATTTCCATTTAAAGTTCATTTACCTAACAAAATCTAACACTCCCTAAATTAAATGCAAAAGCCATTAGAAAGCTTACCTAGCCATGAGGTGGGCAACGCCTTTCTGCCCAGCCTACTCAGCCAAACGCTTTTCCACCGCCAAAACATTTAACGTCGTTTTAATAATCGTATCGGGTGTCAAACTCATCGATTCAATACCACATTCCACTA
>JACUUF010000087.1 GCA_014859465.1 Methyloprofundus sp. | reverse complement strand
ATAGATGGCTCATCCTTAAAGCAAATTCCTCTATTACGGTGTATAATTCGGAGAATATTTTCATCCAAATTAACAGGAATAAAATCCATGAG
The DNA here is from genome assembly GCA_014859465.1 of Methyloprofundus sp. Taxonomy (GTDB): domain Bacteria; phylum Pseudomonadota; class Gammaproteobacteria; order Methylococcales; family Methylomonadaceae; genus Methyloprofundus. The sequence continues at coordinate 14,044 of JACUUF010000087.1, read as the reverse complement.
TAATGTTTTTAGTTTCACCGGTACTATTGGTAGAGATGCTGAAGTAAGATCAACCCCAAGCGGGCAAACAGTACTGAATGTAACTGTAGCAAACAATGTTGGTTTTGGTGATAGACAACAAACACTCTGGGTCAGAGTTGCATTATGGGGACGACGTGCAGAAGGCTCATTTCCTAGTTACTTAAAAAAAGGTCAACAAGTGTTTGTCTCTGGTGAACTATCTCAAAGCGAATACCAAGCACAAGATGGCACAATGAAAACTAGCTTAGAATTGAATGCCAGCATTCTGGATCTTGTTGGAGCTAAGCGCACAGAACCAACTCAAGCCGCACAACCCCAACAAAACTATCGCCAACCCGCTCAGCAGCAAGCCGCACAACAAGCACAGCCAAGCTACGCACAAAATGATGACTATGATGATGTGCCCTTCTGATGCGTATAAAAAACACTAACTTAATTAGCTGTAAATTAGATTATGTGTCTTTTTAAGTAACATAATACAAACAAAAACGCCCCTCAATTATGTCAATTTTTGAGGGGCTTTTTTATATCTGGCGAATAATTAATAATTAAGCTGGTAATACAAAGCTAAAATAATTAACTGTAGAAAATTTAATAACCAAAAAAATAAGACAAACAAAGCCCATTTTACTTGTTTCGATTTATCTCCATAATTAAATTTTATAAGTAACCAACTAAAAAACGTAGCGACAAATAAAATCACTGAAGCAATCAATGAATAATTCATTTTAATCCCCCCTAATCGGCGGTGGCGCAAGTACTTGACGAGTACCGCCACCTTCGGCGGGCGATACAACTCCTGCCATCTCCATTGCTTCAATCATTGAAGCGGCACGGTTATAGCCCACTTTAAACTTTCTTTGAACGCTAGAAATCGACGCTTTGCGCGACTCTGTGACAAAAGCAACGGCCTGATCATAAAGCTCATCCATTTCCGAATCAATTGCATCTTGCCCTGTGACAAAAGAACCATCACCTGCATCTGAATACTCTTGAGTAATTTCTTCTAAATAATTGGCTGGTGCAGTTTTCTTCAAAAATTCGACGACGTGATGCACTTCATGATCATCTACAAAAGCACCATGGGCCCGTATAGGAATATTTGTGCCAGCAGGCATAAACAACATATCACCATTACCAAGCAAAAATTCAGCTCCGCCTTGATCTAATACCGTGCGTGAATCGATACGCGATGAGACTTGAAATGAAAGTCGAGAAGGCACGTTAGCCTTTATTAAGCCGGTTAAAACATCCACAGAAGGACGCTGCGTTGCTAAAATCAAATGAATACCTGCGGCACGCGCTTTTTGGGCTAAACGTGCAATTAACTCCTCTACTTTCTTACCAACAATCATCATCATGTCAGCTAATTCATCAATCACGATAACAATATGCGGTAAAGTGCTCAGCGTTGGTATACTAGCATCTTCCGCCAACTCAATTTCATAAGTGTACATAGGATCTTTAATCGGCTCGCCACGCTCTTCTGCTTCACGTACTGCGTGATTAAATCCGGCTAAATTTCTAACGCCCACTTTAGACATCAATTTATAGCGCCGCTCCATCTCAGCAACCGCCCAGCGCAATGCATTAGCTGCATCTTTCATATCTGTTACAACTGGGGTTAATAAATGCGGAATCCCTTCATAAACGGATAATTCTAGCATTTTAGGATCAATCATAATCATTCTGACTTCATCAGACGTCGCTTTATACAACATACTGAGAATCATGGTATTAATCGCAACGGACTTCCCCGAACCTGTAGTACCCGCTACTAGTAAGTGCGGCATTTTAGCTAAATCAGCAGTTACCGGTGAACCGGAAATATCCTTACCTAAAAGCATCGTTAAAGGCGATTTAGCTTTAACAAATTTAGCTGACTCTATTCCTTCTCTAAACGAAACCATTTCCCGCTCTTGATTCGGAATTTCTAAACCAATCACCGATTTACCTGTAATGACCTCTACAATACGCACACTAGTTACAGATAAAGCACGCGCCAAATCTTTTGCTAAACCCGTGATTCGACTCACCTTAATACCCGCAGCAGGTTGCAATTCGAAACGCGTGATCACTGGGCCAGGCAATACAGCGGTGACTTCAACGACAACATTAAAATCGAGCAAAGCTTGTTCAACTAAACGTGACATAGCTTCTAGTTCATCAGCCGAATAACCGTTCACCCTATTAACAATAATATCCAGCAACTCAGGACCGGGTAATGCACCTGCTTCGACTTCATCTTTATATAGGTCTACTTGCCCCTTTTTCATAATCACAAGCGGCTCAGAAAAACTAGCTGCTACACTTTCCAGCACATTAATACTCGGTGTTTTTTTGACCTTACTGGGCACTGACTTAATCGCGTGTACCTCTCCAGAAATAGGATCCTTACTCTCTATTTTAGGCATGCTCGGTGCAGACTTAATTGGGCTTGGACGAGTAGAGATTGAATTATTTTCTCGTATTGTTATTTGTTGCCAAGCTTGCAATGTTTTTTGGTAAGAAAAACAGATCAAGAATAAAGTATATTTACCCACAACCTCCATGACTCGGAACCAAGAAATATTAGTGTATAAGGTTATTCCAGAGAAAAAAACCGCCAAAAGAAATAGCGTTGCACCCGAATTCCCAAAAGTGACCACCAAGCTATCACCCAACTCTTGGCCGACTATACCGCCACTATTTCTAGGTAATTCAATCCGACAGCGTAATACATGCAAATAACAAATAGTAGTCGCAGAAATAATAGCTAATAGAAGACCAAACCAGCGGACATAGTTAAACCAGCCTGTAGCATGAGTAGTTTTCCCAGTAAAAAACAAATAGCCTTGCCAAAGAATAATCAACGGAAAGCTAAACGCAATAACACCAAAAAAACTAAAAGAGACATCAGCTAACCAAGCGCCAACGATCCCCCCTGCATTGGCAATACCGTTATGAGTTCCGCTATGTGACCAACCTGCGTCTTCATGACTAAATGAAACTAAAGAAATAAAATAAAAAAGAGCGATCACGACAAATCCTAACAAAGCAATTTCACGTAAACCTCGTACCGCCTTTTCTTCCATTACTGCAGCCATTAAAAATCCCAAATATCTTACTAAAACAAAACAATACGATAATCATTACATAAAACACTTGAAATATAAAGGGACTATCCTGCAAATTTCATAGTGACAATATTGCGAATCAACTAAACCCCAAAACACAGGGTTACTGTCTTTTATCTTTACCTGATGAGAGGCATCAAATACAATTTAAGTGTGATACTATTTAACGCCTTAATTAAAGCCTTAAAAATTATAATAATCTGGAGAAAGGTATGCCAAAAATTCGTTCTCTTGTTTCTGCAATAACACTTGTAGGATCAATCTCAGTCGCCTCCGCATGGGAAGCTTTACCAACCACTGCTCCGGCACCCGCTAACAACCCTACTACTGCTGAAAAAGTTGAATTAGGTCGTATTTTATATCATGACCCAAGACTCTCATCGACCGGTACGGTCTCTTGCGCTTCTTGCCATAATACTATGTTGGGTGGCGAAGATAACCGCCCTAATTCCATGGGTGTTAATGGGCAAACAGGCGGGCGTAGTGCGCCTACTGTCTGGAATTCCGCCTTTAATAAAGTTCAGTTCTGGGATGGTCGTGCTGCTAGCCTTGAAGAACAAGCCGCAGGTCCCGTGACTAACCCTATCGAAATGGGTATGAAAAGCTGGGATGACGTAGTCGTTCGCTTAAAATCTATTGAAGGTTACCAAGCTTATTTCGATAAAGCCTTTGGCGAAAACTCAATCACCAAAGAGAATGCCACCAAAGCAATAGCGGCTTACGAAAGAACCTTAATCACACCTAACAGTGCTTACGATAAATATGCTAAAGGTGATAAAAATGCCTTAACTGCACAACAAATACGTGGCCTAGAAAAAATCGCAGAATTAGGCTGTACTTCATGCCACAGTGGGCCGGCATTTAATGGTGGTGGTTCTTTCCAAAAGTTTCCTGTTATCAATAATGCCTATTTAGAAAAGCAATATCAATTTGCCAATGATAAAGGCCTGTTTGAAGTCACCGGCAAAAGTGGCGACGAGCACTTTTTTAAAGTTCCTACCTTGCGTAATATTGCTTTAACAGCACCTTATTTTCATAACGGTTCAGTTAAAACGCTGGATAAAGCAGTAAAAGTTATGGCCAAAGTTCAGTTAGGTAAGCAATTGTCAAATGAAGAAACTGCGGATATCGTTGCGTTCTTAAGTGCTTTAACGGGTGAATTCCCTAAGCAAACTATGCCTACTTTACCGGCAACAAACGGCACTGCATTTAATTAATTTTGCATGCTCCCCCTTAGCTTATAAAAAATCTAAGGGGGTACTTCCGCTTTTTACTAGTCCCTATTTCTCGGTTTTTTTGAGCGTCGTTGTTCCACAAGTAATGGATCGTCCCGATATCGCTCGATTAACCAAAGCCAAACAAGATATTCGTGTCATTGAGTCGGCATTAAACCTGTATAAATTGGATAAGTTTAATTATCCAACAACAGAAGAAGGCTTAGAGATTTTACAACCCAAATATTTAGATCGCTTACCTAAAGACCCTTGGGGCAATGTCTATCTTTACCTTAGCCCAGACGAACGCAGTAAAGACGGTGACGGCATGAATGCTGACTTAGGTAATTGGGATACAGATTAAGACTTACCCAAATACCACTCAACCTCAATCCACTTAAAAACCAGACTCTAATATGAAAGAACTTCGTCAACATCCGCGCTTATTACATCGAGCCAGTGTTAACCTTACGTTCAACTCAGGCCAAACAATCACAACCCACACCATTGATATGTCTAATGGTGGCTTGTTTATTTATTGCATTGATCACCCTGAAGTACAGTTAGGCGATATATTGGAAGTTATTGTTAATGGCATACAAGACCCAGTTGCTCGGGCTATTAGAATAACACGCATAGAACCAGAAAAGGGTTTTGGTACTGAGTTTGTCGAGTCTTGAAATATGGCAGAAACTAACCCGTTAGTTTCTGCCATAACGCTGCAAACTTATGCTAGTTTATATTTCTCTATATAGATCGCCTGCACAAACCTAGTTAATAGCAAAATAGCAAAACTATAAATCAAGGTTGAACTCATATAGTCAGGATAATATTTTGCTACACGGCCTGCATATTCCATAAGAGACATCTCTGGAAATTTACCGGAAAGCAGATAAAAGCTACCGTTCGAAATAACAAATGCAATCGAGCCAGCGGCGAATAAATACGCCAATTGGCGACTTAGATGCTTAGCATTCAATTGTGCATATTTTGCACTCCAACGCCCTGCAAATAACATCACCGCATAAGTAGGTATTAAAAAGACATAAGCCGGTGAAATACAATAATCACTGACTTGAAATTGGCTAATCGATAGGTAATCTAATAACGCTGCTTCTGCCAATAAAACAGCAAAGCTCGCTAATCCTCCAGTAAAAATACCAGCCAAGTAAAAAACAGCCAATGACGCATCCGGCAATGTTATTTCACTACCAAAATGATCAGAACGCGTTAATGCCATTAACATGGCTAAAGCAAAAATCGTTAAATATTTAGTATTCTGTTGTATCCAGTTCATATAAACCTCTTAAAGTGATGGTGCGTAACGCAAATTAAAGAAAGCGGTAACGCCAGGCGTGTTATAACCGGCCGTAGTTTGATATTGAGTATTCAAGATATTATTGACCGATCCTTGCAAGGTAAACTGCTCGTAGAATTGATATTCTGCTCTTAAGTCCCACGTCACAAAGCCATCAATCCGGTTGGTATTGTTTAAATCATCAAAACGTCGCCCCTCAACATTAATACTACTACCTATGCTCGCAACACCTAATTGCCGATCGATATCTAAACGAAATACTTGCTGGGCACGCCGAGGCAAAACATTACCAAAGGTCTTCGCATCCATACTCTCTGGGTTTAAAACACTGTAATTTACTTGCACATCAAAACCATAAACTTGTCCGCCAAGCATAGCTTCTAAACCCATAATACGCGCCTGACTTATGTTATTGGGTGCAAAAATCGCGCTATCATAAGCAATCAAATCATCGATATAAGTTAAATAACCACTTAATGACCAGCGCCAATAATCATGCTCACCACTAACACCTAGCTCATAACTTGCGGACTTTTCTGGACTTAAATTGGCATTGCCAAACCCTGGATAATACAACTCATTAAAGGTCGGAGCTTTAAAAGCCGTACCATAAGAAGCAGAAACTAAAATACCATTATCAAAAGCATAACCCCACGAAGCATTCCAGGTACTATTTTGGCCAAACTGCTGATTAAAATCACTGCGGTAGGCGAGCACCAATTGATTATTCGCATACTCGCCTTGATACTGAATAAACACAGCATGATTATTACGCTCTGTTTCATCAAAATCTGCATTACTTAGAACTTCATCATGCTGAAAATCGTAACCTAAAGAAACAAAATGCTTAGGCGCTAAGGTAAAATTATTTAATGCCGAAAATGACATTCTATGGGTATCAAAAACACCATTGTTGATGCCATCTAAAAAATTGCTCGATTCATCACGACTTTCACCGCCCACTAAATCCATACGCCAAAAATCCAGCACTTGTATATTCGCTTTAGCACCATAAGTTAATTGCGTAAAGTCATCCACATAATAGGGCTGACTAGTCGTTGTGGGCGCTCCAAAAGCATCAAAGTTGCCATCATATTGATTATGTCCGCCGCTATACAAAAGGTGCCCTTCCACGGCTAACCAGTCGGTAAATTGGTAACCGAGGCGAGCCGCAGTGGCATAATTTTCAAAACCATCTCTATCTGGTTCATATAGATCTTGGCGAGCGTTAAAGCCTTCCGTTTGTTCTTGACTGGCACTCAGACTATACCAAGCTTTATCATACTTTCCATTGACAGTAGCGCCGACTTTATAATGCCCATAAGTACCAACCCCAGCAGAAATTTCAGGACTAATCCCTGAAGCAGCCTTAGTAGCATTACGTGTATGGATATGAATAACCCCACCGATCGCATCAGCGCCATATAAACTGGATTTTGGCCCACGTATCACTTCGATAGAATCAATTTCGCTGATCGGTAGATGCTGCCAAGCTGCACTGCCTGATGTAGCAGAGCCTACACGTACACCATCAATCAAAACTAATACATGATCGGACTCGGTACCACGCAAAAATACTGAAGTTTGTTTGCCTAATCCGCCATTGTTAGTGATATTAATTCCTGCAACACCACGCAAAGCCTGTTCAATACTATGCAGTTGTTTACGTTCAATATCTTGTCGAGAAATAACGGTACTAGAAACCAGGCGAGAATCTTGTTGACTACGGGTCGATGTAACCGTCAATGGAGTAAGGGCTAAAGTGTTATCAGCATAGGCTGATAGGGAAAAAGTACTAAATACAAGAGGACTAACAATAAAAAGTTTGCTCATAATTTCCTCTGCGCCGCCCGCCCAAAAAAGTGACAATACACAGCGAGGCAAATAGCAAACGAACAAACAGCAACAAAAGGGCGATTCATTTCGTCCACAGCCCTCCGCTGCACCAAATAAAATTTTCAGGCAGGTCTCCGGGCTCATAAGTATGGACTACTAAAATCATTACCTTCCCATGCAAAGCACAGTGGTTCTCGCTGATTTTAAACTTATTTACCGTTGCGGGGGCAGCGTTGGCATTGGCATAGAGCCGCACCAAACTTCCCTTTTAACCATCGGGAGAGAGTGAACTTCCGTCAGGACCAGAAAATGAACAGCAGATTCTACGTCAATAAGATAAAAAAGCAATTCATTCTCATTAACAACTAAATCCAGGAAAAATTAAGTCAGCCAAGCTATAATAGAAACATTAAATGGCACAGATAAAAGGTAAATATTCAGAGACCCTCTGCTCATCTTAACCTTCTCCCTGAGGGAGAAGGTTAAGATGAGCAGGATAAATACAAGAGTGTCTGAATATTTACGATAAAAGTGCTATAAAAACAGATAATTTAACTATTTAACTATAATTATGCACGCTGACTGGATCACTTACTTAAACACGCAAACCTTAGTTGACCAATTACCCACTAATGATCAGGCGATTATCGCGCCATTGAGTCATTTAGCCGTGTTATTAGTCAGCGGTAAAGAGGCTGCCACTTTTTTACAAGGGCAAACCACTTGTGATATTAAAGCTTTGATTGATTCTGAGCCTAGACTAGGTGCTTATTGCAATGCAAAAGGTCGGACTATCAGTACTTTTATCGTGATCAAGTTACAAGAAACTTATCAACTGATTTTAACCAAGGATTTACTCGATAGCGTTAGAAAAAAACTGCAGATGTATGTGCTTCGTGCCGATGTACAGCTTACTGATCTCAGTGATCAGTTATGCATTATTGGCATGCACAATGTCGAACTGACAGCACAAATGAATTTATATCCCTATCCGCAACAAGACAATAGTTATTTATTTATCGCTGAACCTAGTCAAGCGCAAATATTCTGCACAGAATTACAGGAAAAACACACGGCCCAGTTTGTTGCTGCTGATACTTGGTTAGGCTTAGATATTCAAGCCGGCATTCCTTGGTTATTTCCAGAAACAACGGAAAAATTTGTCCCACAAATGCTGAATCTTGATAAATTAGATGCCATAAGCTTTACCAAGGGCTGTTATACCGGCCAAGAAATAGTAGCGCGCACACATTATTTAGGCCAAAACAAACGCGCCATGTATCGTGCCAGCGGCACTACTGAAGGCGTCATTAATAAAGGCTGTAGTATTTCAGACTCAAATAACCCAGAAGCCGAACTAGGCGCAGTTATCTTATCCACTCGACATGATAACAGCGCTCAGTTGCTGCTTGTTTTAAAAGATCAAGCATTGCAGGCAAAAAATCTACAGCTTAATAATCAAAATCACGATAAAATTATACTCGAATAAAAGATAGCTGAGTTTTCTCGAACGTCAAAATCATTCAACACATCAATCTACACAAAAATCACTATGCAATTTAAAAGTGTTAAAGATTTTCTGGTTCATGTACAAACAGAAATAGATGCAAACCGACTAATACTGCCGACTTTACCTGACATCGCTTTAAAAGTGCGCGATCTTGTATCGAAAGGTGACGCTTCAGCATCAGAATTATCTGATATGATCATTACCGATGCGGCTCTAGCAGCCCGTTTAATACAGGTAGCTAATAGCCCTTTATACCGCGGCACAAATGAAGTAAAAAACATACAAATGGCCGTCTCCCGGCTAGGTAACAACACGATTAAAACCTTAATTACCAGCCTTGTAATGCAACAGATGTTCACTCCAACATCTAAATTACTGGAAACCGAATTTAAGAAAAACTGGGAGGCAAGTGTTAATGTCTCTTCTATTTGTCGCGCACTGGTTACTTTTGCTCCTCATCTAAATCCCGATGAGGCTATGCTAGCAGGATTAATTCATCAAATTGGAAAATTACCTATTTTAATGCTGGCAGAAAATATCCCTGAATTCAGAGATAGCCCGACTCGCTTAGATAAATTACTAGAAAAAGCACATCCTCCGATTGGCAAGATTATTATGCAGACCTGGTCTTTTCCCGCAGAGCTTAAAGAAGTTGCTTCGGAATATGTGAATTTTCAACGCGATTCAGGCCCTAAAGCAGACTATGTTGATGTCGTTCAAGTCGCATTTTTACAAAGTATTGCTGGCACCGACCACCCTGCTTGCCGTGTTGACTGGTCTACAGTGAAAGCATTCGACAAACTCGGCTTAGCGCCTGATGTAGATATTCTTGAAATTGAAGGAATTTCTGAAGAAATTGAATTAGCCAACTCAATGATGTCATTATAATGAATACTGAAACCGCACGACGCTTTAGACGTTTAGGCATGCTCACCATTTTTGCTGTTTACTTTCTTATTCTAGTAGGCGGTATTGTTCGTGCTTCTGGTGCAGGCATGGGCTGCCCTGATTGGCCAACCTGTTTTGGCCAGCTTATCCCGCCAACTAGCGAAGCTGAATTACCTGAAAATTACCATGAAATTTACTCAGTTGGCTATGCCAATACTGACTTCAATGTGCTTAAAACTTGGACAGAATATCTTAATCGCCTAACTGGTGTGACTATCGGTTTTCTGATTTTTTTAACGCTTTGGGCTTCCCGAGTGTATTTAAAAACCGATAAAACCGTTTTTTATTTGGCCTTATCGGTGTTTTTATTGGTTGGTTTTCAGGCCTGGCTGGGTTCAGTTGTCGTAAAAACCCACCTACATCCACTCATGATTACCGCACACATGCTATTAGCGCTATTTATTGTCGCGCTATTAATTTATGCCATTGCAAGGTCACAAAATGATGCCTTACGGCAGATTGATATTAGCCAATTACCTAGCCGCTTTAAGACTATTTTAACGGTTGCTATGAGCTTCACTTTAATCCAAGTTGCCATGGGCACCCAAGTCAGAGAAGCTGTTGATTTAATCGCTGTTCATCATAATTATATTGATCGTGACTACTGGCGCGATAGTTTCCCACTTATTTTTTATGTGCATCGCTCATTCTCATCGATTATTTTATTTACTAACTTATGGTTAGCCTGGAAAATTTACCAATCCGTGAGTAAAAATAATCTATTGCTACGCCTTGCTTATGCCTTAATCGGATTAATTATTACTGCGATTCTTGCTGGCGTTTCCTTAGATCGGCTCGGCATGCCGCCCGCTGCCCAACCGATCCATTTATTAATGGCAAATTTAATTTTTGGCGTACAGTTTTTTATCTTTATCTGCATGAGTTACGCGTCTAAAAGACAGTTATCGCCCCTGACACCTCAATCATAAAAGCTCTGCATTTATTCAGCTCCATCTTCTTTAGGAGCTGAATTTTGTTAGTCTATCAATTCACTCTCGCGCTCATATAGTCTAAATATTATCCCTGTATAAATAGCCAAATCAAAATTCCTAATAAGACAAGCTATGCTAAAAATAATTTTACGTTGGATACTGACTTTAATTTTTAAAATCGAAGTTAATGGCTTAGATAATTATAAACAAGCAGGTGACCGGGTTTTGATTATTGCCAATCACAGCTCTTTTTTAGACCCTTTGTTGTTAGGTGTGTTCTTACCTGGAAAAATTACGTTCGCCATTAATACCCATATTGCCAAACGCTGGTGGCTCAAACCCTTTATTAATTTAACTGGCTTTTTTCCAATGGATCCAACCCATCCATTATCTTTAAAAAACCTAATTCATCATTTACAAGAGCCGAGTAATACCGTGCTTTTTCCAGAAGGCAGAATTACTGTCACCGGTTCTTTAATGAAGGTTTATGACGGCACAGGAATGGTCGCGGATAAGTCAGGGGCGACTATTTTACCCGTGCGTATTGAAGGTGCTCAATTCACACATTTTTCACGCCTACAAAACATTGTCCGTTTACGTTTCTTCCCTAAAATTACCCTACAAATACTACCCCCCACTAAAATCTCAGTAGCCAAAGAACTCAAAGGCAAAGAGCGTCGTCATGCCTGTGGTTTAGTGTTAACCGACATTATGACCGACATGATGTTTAGCACCAGTCATTATCAGCAGACGCTTTTTTCGGCACTGATAGAAGCTAAAGGCATCTATGGCGGCAAACATACCGTAGCTGAAGATTTAGATCGTCAGCCACTATCTTACAATAACCTTATTACTCGTAGCATTGCTATTGGCAATGCGCTAAGCAAGATCACTCAAAAAGGTGAGAATGTCGGTATATTTCTGCCTAATAGCACTAAAACGCTTAATGTAGTTTTAGGTTTACAACTACATGAGCGTGTGCCTGCCATGTTGAATTACTCCATGGGTGCCAGTGGCATGCTTTCCGCCTGTCACACTGCACAAGTAAAAACGGTATTAACCTCTCGACGTTTTATTGAAGTTGGAAAATTTGATCAAGATGCTGCACAATTAGCTGAAAATTTAAAACTCGTTTACTTAGAAGATTTAGGCGAAAAAATAAGCGTTTTAGATAAACTACAGGCCCTTATACAAGCAAAAACAGCACATTTATGGTATCCACGCGGTCAGCATAACCCTAACAGCCCAGCAGTAGTCCTGTTCACCTCTGGATCAGAAGGCGCACCTAAGGGCGTTGTACTATCACATAGTAATATCCTCGCCAACCACAAACAAGTAGCCGCACGCATCAACTTTAATGCCCAAGATACTGTGCTTAATTTTTTACCCATGTTCCATTCCTTTGGTTTTACCGTCGGCACCATGCTGCCGATTATGAATGGCATGACTACTTTCTTTTACCCTTCCCCTTTGCACTACAGCATCATCCCTGAAATTGCTTACGATATTAATGCCACCATTATGTTTGGTACTAATACCTTTCTGGCCGCATACGGGAAAAAAGCCCATGCTTATGACTTTTTTAATATTCGCTATGTCATTGCTGGCGCTGAAAAATTACATGAAAATACACGCAACCTTTGGGCTGATAAATTTGGCATTCGCATTTTAGAAGGTTATGGGGCGACCGAAACAGCGCCTGTTGCGGCCGTTAATACCCCAATGTTTTATAAAGCAGGCACTGTGGGCCGTTTACTGCCCAATATGCAATACAAACTAGAACACATCCCAGGCATTGAAGGCGCGGGAAAACTGCACCTTTATGGCAACAACATCATGCAAGGCTATCTGCTACCAGATAAGCCAGGGGTATTAGTGCCCCCTCATTCAATCTACGGGTTAGGTTGGTATGATACCGGGGATATTGCTCATGTCGATCAAGAAAGATATATTACCATCAAAGGACGCAGCAAGCGTTTTGCTAAAATCAGTGGCGAAATGGTATCTTTAACTGCGATTGAACAGCTGATTACTGATATTTGGCCTGAAGCCCATCATATCGTTGTCAGCATTCCTGATCAGAAAAAAGGCGAACAATTGGTTCTTATTACCACGCAAGAAAACATTACCAGCAAAGAACTTATGCAAAAAGCACCAGGCGTAGCCAGCATTAGCGTGCCTAAAAAATTCATCACAGTAGAAGAGCTGCCTGTATTAGCAACAGGGAAAGTCAATTACCCAATGGCGACACAATTAGCACTCGATCATTGCGCAAATTTAGTTTCCGATTAAAGAATAAAGGTTGAAAATTATGAAAAAAATTACCCTACTCATTTGTACATTACCTTTTTTAACCGCCTGTGCAACTAGCCCTCTTGGCCGCAGTCAGTTAACACTAATGTCCGATGCTGAAGTCAACACGATGGGCATACAAGCTTTCACAGAACTGAAACAAAAACAACCTACCAGTAACAACAAAGTAGATAATGATTTTGTTAACTGTGTTGCTAGCGCTTTACTGAAACAAGTAGGCGGTGACTGGGAAGTCGTTGTCTTTGAAGATAAAACCCTCAATGCCTTTGCCTTGCCGGGCAATAAAATTGGCGTACATACCGGACTAGTTAGCTTAGTGGACAATGCCGACCAATTAGCCGCTGTTATAGGCCATGAGATTGGTCATGTCCAAGCCCATCACGGCAATGAGCGTATGTCTCAAGAAATGGCCGTACAACAAAGCTTAGCTATTACTCAAGCAATTTTTGCCCCAACCTCAGCGCTAGGACAGACAGCAATGAGCGCCTTAGGTCTGGGTGCACAGTACGGTGTCGTCTTGCCTTATAGTCGTTTACATGAAAGTGAAGCCGACATTATCGGCTTAAATCTAATGGCTCAAGCTGGGTTTGATCCACGACAAAGTGTAAATTTATGGGTCAAAATGGGACAAGCAAGTGAAGGTCAAGCACCGCCTGAATTTATGTCTACCCACCCTGCAAGTACCACCCGCATTAAAGACCTAGAAAAAAATATGCCCAAAGCACTGCAAACTCAACAAGCCGCGATGGTTGCAGGCAAAAAGCCTGTTTGCATTAAATAATTTTGGTAGTGGGTGAAATCTGTGATTTTCAATATAATTGAAGTTACGACATTTC
>JACUUF010000382.1 GCA_014859465.1 Methyloprofundus sp. | reverse complement strand
ACCAGATAAATGCGAATTTAAAAAATTGGCTTGAAGCGTCCTTAAATTGGTTGGTAGAACTTACCGAAGGCATTGCAGAAAGTAATCTTGCGATTGCAAAGGTTAATGATCGCGTCAATGAACTTAAGTGCGATGTGGCTAGAATTGCTCATTTTTCTGTCTCTGTTAAACACGAGTTAGAACGAGTTTCAGATTACTTAAATGAACGATGTGATGATATGCAACACCAAATTGATAAGATTCAGAGCAACCAAAATGCTAAGTTTCATTTGGATTTTGTCTTTGACAAGTTAAATACAAATGGTGCTTGGAGATCTCTTTCAGTAACCCAACGGCTTTATGCAGGTTTAGAGGAGTTAAGGTGGGGGGATTTTGGTTCTGATGTTTATCATTATTCAGCTCATGCAGAGAAGTTGCTACCAGCGCTTGAACAGAAATCAATGCTTTATTTGACCGATTTTTTGAGGTTTGATGAAAAGTCTGATGTTGATAGACGAATCGAACTGCCTCAATTTTTTATTGGAAGTGATAACAGGAATGGTGATGTCACAGAAGCTCTAAACTATATGGGAGATTGGGCTGACAAGCAAAGTGCACCTTATGTACGGTGTATCCTTGATTCTGGGCGTGAATGTAGCGCAGAAGTGACGTTACTGCCATCGGCAAAAAGAATGACACACCATCTCGTTTCAGAAGTATTTAAGGAATAATGTATGCTCGGTGATCTAAAGGTTGGTTTAACGCTTTCAGGAGGTGGAGCAAAAGGGGCTTATCAAGTTGGTGTGATTAAAGGTTTGGCGAAACTAGGAATGCAAGTTGATGCTATATCTGGAGCTAGCATTGGTAGCCTTAATGGAGGCGTTGTTGCATCAGCTTCAAACCTCAATGAGGCTTATGTTCATCTCGATAAATTATGGACTGAATTGTCAAACTTACAAGTTATTCAAGCCAACCCAAGTAGCTTTTTATTGTTTTTACAAAAATCGGGCTTAAAGTTTAATGGCGCACTGATTCGTAAAGCTATGGCTAATATTGGTCTGGAGCCAAGTCATTTCATTGAGGAAAGGGGGGTGTTGAAAGAAGATCCTTTAAGGTTAATGCTAGATAAGTTTCTCGACCAAGAAGCTTTAAACTCAGGTACGCCACTATATGTATCCGTTTATGAAAGTGAGGGTTTTTTGCATGATATCGTTTCTGCGATTCCGTCCTTGTTGCACTTGTCTAACGGTAAAGATTCTGAATTTTTTCATATACAGTCATTGCCGGTTGATGAGCAAAAGGAAGCACTTTTAGCATCTGCAGCTATTCCATTTTTGTTTGAACCAAAAAAAATTGGCGGAAAAATATACTCTGATGGTGGTCTTGGCGGGTGGAAAAACTCACAGGGAAATACGCCTGTAACCCCCTTGATCAATAATGGTTGTGATGTAATTATAGTTTCCCATTTAGAGGATGGTTCTTTGTGGGATCGAAACCAATTTCCAAATACTACTTTTATTGAAGTTCGTCCTCAAGCTAATATTAGCCGTAACACCGGTTTACTTGGAGGTGCGAAAGATATTTTAGGGTTTGAGCCATCAAATGTTCAGTCATGGATAAACCAAGGTTATCAGGATACCCTGCATTGTGTTGGACGTGTTTACAAGGCACTTTCTTCACGCAAAAAATTATCCGATTCAAAAACGGTTTTGCTTGACTCTTTCAAAAAAAATATGGATGCAGATGAACATTTGGCAGATGCAATGGCATTAATAAAATTAGATTCGTAGTGTTGTAACTATTTAATCTAACAAGCTAAGGTATTACTTTCCATCTAGTAACTTTGAGCGTCAATTCTTGTCGTAGATCCTTGTTATTATTTCTTGCGAATCATTTAAGCAAGGAGTCTGGATGTGATGTTACGAACATTTATAATTTTAATAACCTGGACTATATCTGGTTTTATAGGTGGTTGGTTGGGTTACCATTTTTTTGAAACAACCGTTGCAGCCGTCATAGGTGTCGTGATTGGGGTTATGTTTATTTCACCTATCTTCACAGTTTTGAGAAGGGCGCTGGCTTTAGTTTTAATTCGGTAAGTTTAGAGTTGATGCGGAGTTTTATAGGTTGAGGGAGTTCTGAAAGAGCAAGTCGTTCCTTGCTCTTTCAACGGTAGTGTTAGCAGCGCAATTCGAACTCGTCTGCGAGGTGTTTGAGGATCGCCTCTCCCAAGGTTAGGTCGGGATATTCTGCTTCAATATCATCTATAGCTTGTTTGAGCTCAGGTTCAATATCGTTTAATTCGTTAATAAATTCTTCCCCGATTTGTTTCAGCTCGCAAACTAAATCCTTGAGGGCGTTTTTGATGTCATCAGCACTGGCAGTA
>JACUUF010000381.1 GCA_014859465.1 Methyloprofundus sp. | reverse complement strand
GCATTAATAGGATCTTTTGGTGGTTGACGATTTCGACCATTAAACTGCCATTCTGTTGGTAGGTAAGTCGCCATTTTTTGGAAGTATTGGCGTGCTGATCGCCCTTCATATCCCATTAGTTGCTCAAGTGAGTGTGCATGAATATTTTGCTGATCTAAGCTTTCTAAACCCAATTGCTGCAAGGTCAAGTTTTGTGCCTCTAACTTTTTTTGGATGATATTCTGTGCAATCATTAAACGTACCTTGTTATCAAGATGCGCTAGGTATTGCTGTTGGCGTAAATTAGTATTAACAGCTAAGCCCGCTCCCATCCAAGCCGTATTGCCTATTCCCCGCGCTGGAAGGATGGTGGCAGGAATATTCTCTTTGGCTAATGCTCTCCAAACATCTGCCGCAACCATGGTTTTGCCATAAATAACGAGTTCTTGGATGAAATGTATTGGAAGCGACTCAGTGTGATCCGGTGTTTTAATCGTTAGAATGCCATTTTCCTGAGTAATATGGCTTCCGGTTTTATCAACAACTAGACTCAGTTTTGACATACTTAACCCCTAGATATTTGAGCGTGGTTTTTTGGTCGCAGGCATAATCCATGACTTGATTTTTTGCCAGGGTTTTTGCTTTTTGGTAATCGGTTGATCTAATAAAAGTTGTGTTTTTGTCTGCTGACCAGCCATCCATACTTGGCTAGGGTGAGCGATTGGATAAGTACGTATGTCATCTTGTGAGATATCAATTATGCGATCCAGTTCTGAGAGCAAAGTTTGCATTTGGTTTTCTTTTGCATACACAAAAAACACAGATTCTTGAGCCACTAAGCCTCGCTTTTTCATGAATCGATGTACTTTTTGTAATCGTTTAGGCTGAGTTATGTCGTAACAAAGCAAGTGCCAGACTTTTTTGGCCATCTCGTTTTTCCTTTACTGAACATGATGAAGCTGGTTAAACATTGAAATTTTTCGTCCTTGGCCTTGGTTATATAATTGGCGCTCGGGGTTTAACCAAGTAAGCAAAAGTCGATCGGTTGCTGGATCAATGATCTCACCCAGCTCGATAAATAAAGCCTTAGCTTCACTTCTGTTCAATAAGCATTCGTGAACGGACTTTTGGCCATCAATCCGCCAACGTTTAAGTGCTCGATGAACACGGCGACGATTTTTATTAGAAGATATGTCGTATGCAATTACTGCAGGAAAACGAGCCATAAGCTACTCCTTGTTTGAAGTAGCACAAATATAGCAAGCCTGGTTAGATTTGAGTTTTATGGAAAGGTTGTGACTTTTTTGAATTTTGATTTAGTAAATGTGTCGGCTCAATGCATTTTCAAGCTGAGCAAATCGATCACCTTGAATAACATCAATGCCATATAGCTTGGCGCGCTCATAATCATTTGACCTAAGTGGATTAAGGGTTATTAATAAGCCTTTGCCAAGTGCGCCGCCCATTTGTTTTGCCAAGGTATCTAATTTATATAAGCTGTTTTGTACATTAGGTGGATCAGTTTTGTAGGTCTTGCATTCAAGCACTAACAATTGGTTGTTAACCAATACAATCACATCAAGTTCGTTGGCCACCGTTTTAACTTTAGCATCAAGCATACTTAAAACTTGAACACCTTGGTTTAAGTCTTGAATACGCTTGCTTTTAGACATCATTTTTCGAATAGTGTGATATACATATTCCTCTAACCAGCCACCAGCACAGAAAAAGCGCGCACTTTCATCACTAAACTTTATGTGCTGCCCTTGCCAACTTGCTAATCCATAACTTATTAGACGATCGACTAAAGCATCAAAGTGGGGGTTGTTTTGATCAGCTGGATCAGGGCTGGTTAAATTGGGTTGTTTCTCTGCTAAAACGGCATGATAGTTTAAGGTCGAAATTCCCTTTTGAAAGGACGATAAACCATCTATCATCTCATCAATCAATGGTCTCCATTGCGGTGATATTTTCGACTGTGGCTGATTAACAACTTCTACTCCATGGGCTAGTAAAAAAGTTTTAATTTTTATCTTATCTTCAATTTCTACTCTAGGCCGATCTCCAGGAACAAACCAACTTAGCGTATCGTCAAAGTTTTGATAGTAGGCTTCCGTGCCATCCTGCTGAGTCATCAAGGCCATTTCATAAAGTGCGAGCGACATTGGCTTGGTGCCACTGGTCACGTTGCACATTAACTTGGCATTTGGTTGTTCTGCCTTTAGCTTTTCATATAAATCAATAAAATAGTCACGCAAGATTTGCATATCATCGGCCGAAGGTAAAACTTCAAAGCGACTTTTTATTTGGTGAATATCGAGCGCTTTTTGTAGCCAATCTGCTTGGTGTTTAAATGATTCAGTATGCAACAGAACGACTTCGTCAACCGGCATGGCT
>JACUUF010000086.1 GCA_014859465.1 Methyloprofundus sp. | reverse complement strand
AGAAGCAGAAGCAGAAGCAGAAGCAGAATCCCACATTAATGCAGCATGCTATAAGCTACTTTATATAGAAGATAATCCAGCTAATATGCAGTTAATGCGTAAAGTGATGAGACGCCTACCTCAATTTTTATTAGTTGAGGCTCCGAACGCTGAAATTGGCATTGAATTGTTTGAGCAGGTTCGGCCTGATATCGTATTAATGGATATAGATTTACCTGGTATGAATGGCTATGAAGCCTTTACAGAAATAAAAAAACGCTTTGATTTTGCAAAAAATACGCCCATTATTGCTGTCAGCGCGAATGCAATGAAAAAAGATATGTCGCGGGGCATGGACCTGGGATTTTACCGATACCTTACCAAACCCTTAGATATCGCTGTTTTTATAGCAACTATTAATGAGGCACTAGAAGAAATATAAAGCTGCTCATTGTTAGTCGAGTTAAGTTATGCCAACAAATTATTGCCTCAGTACTGTAAATATTTAGATACCTATGCTCAGGGAGAAGGTGGCAACGAAAGGCACTCTGTTATTTGGTATTAGGTGATAATCCGTTACAATTAGCGTGGTATTTTCTACATAAAGTTTTAGGACCAAACAGTTGAATATAGCAAATGAAATTCTTCAGGCAAATATACTTATCATTGATGATGAGCCTGCGAATGTAAAATTATTAAAAAAATTGCTTGAGCGTCAGGGTTATCAAAATGTTTCAGGTACATCCGATCCGCGCGATGTTGAAAGCTTATGTGCTGCGACTGAATTTGATGCTTTTTTATTAGATATTCGCATGCCGTATCTAGATGGTTACGGCATTATGACTTTATTGAAAGACAAATTTGTTAATGATTATATGCCGGTGCTTGTACTCACAGCGCAGACAGATCGAGAGACTCGCCTTAAAGCTCTTAAGTATGGCGCGAAAGACTTTTTAACCAAGCCTTTCGATCAGTTGGAAGCCTTAACACGAATCCATAATCTATTAGAAGTTCGCTTAATGCATAAGCATATTCGCGATCAAAATATAATTTTAGAAGAGCAAGTACAACAAAGAACTCAAGAGCTCTACGATACTCGACACGAAGTTATTGCCCGACTTGGTATGGCGGCAGAATATCGTGATAATGAAACAGGAAATCACATTATCCGTATGAGCAAATATGCCAAATTACTTGCTTTAGAAATTGGCCTAGGAGAGGGTCATGCGGATATTATTCTTAATGCCGCACCCATGCATGATATTGGTAAAATAGGCATTCCTGACAGCGTTTTACTCAAGCCGGGCAAGCTAGATGCTGAAGAATGGCAAATCATGCGCAGCCATGTCGATATCGGCGCTAAGATTCTCTCCGGACATGACTCGGAGCTTATGCAGGCAGCTTGCTTAATTGCCTTGCACCACCATGAGAAATGGAATGGTTCAGGTTATCCTGCGGGGCTTAAAGGTGAGCAAATATCAATTGAAGGACGTATTTGTGCTGTTGCCGATGTGTTTGATGCATTATTATCTGTGCGCCCTTATAAAAAACCTTGGACGGTAGAACAAGCCCTTAGCTTAATAGAGGCAGAAGCGGGCCAACATTTTGACCCTAATATTGCTCCGTTAATGCGTAAATTATTACCAGCTGCTATGGAAATTATGCAGCAATACCCTGATGACCCGATCACTTCATAGTTAGGCAGAAAGCAAATAAGTTTAATTCAAGACGTGGACGCCTACTGAATTCTCAGAAAAGCTTTAATCTTCTGCAAATAGCATTTCGTCAATCTTAGGCGAGTGATAAAGTAATTGACCTAAGAAGCTGAGCAACGAAACGCATCTTAGCAATGGGTATTTATTAACTTCAATAGTTGATAAGGAGCCTCATAGCTTTAGCTATTGTTGTGTATGAGCAAAAAAGCTAACGCTTTTTTACTGCTGTTTAAGTTAGTAATCAATCGCTACCAGCCACTTTTATTTAAAGTTATAGTTATGAAAATTTTAATTGTTGATGATCATGCGGCGAACAGGCTGTTGGTAACTAAAATGCTGGCTAAATGGCATGAGTTTGTTTATGCAGAAAATGGCCGGCAAGCGCTTGAATTGGCTGTTCAGGAAGAACCGGATTTGATTCTTATGGATGTTTTAATGCCAGAAATGGATGGTGTTGAAGCAACCGTTAAAATACGTGAAATATATACGCATAAATGGATGCCTATCGTTATTCTTAGCGCTTTAGCCGATGAAGAAAAAATTATTGCGGGCTTGGTGGCCGGTGCAGATGACTATCTCACTAAACCTTTAAATCGCGAAATGTTGCTTGCTAAAGTCAATACTATGCAACGCTCTATTTTGATGCAGAAGAATTTACTTGAGGCCAATAAACAATTAACTGAATATCAGCAGAGAAATGAAGCTGAATATGCATTCACTAAAGATATTTTTGATCAGCTCATTAAATACAAAGACTTCCAAGATGACGGTATAAATTATTGGCTATGTCCTTCTAAGTGCTTTAGCGGGGATTTAATTAGCATTAAGCGAATTGATTCTGAGCGCCTCTATTTTATTGTTGCCGATGCCACAGGGCATGGCTTAGCAGCGTCATTGCCGACGATTATTGTTAACCAAGTTTTTCAGTCGATGACCGGTAAACAGTTTTTGGTTTCGAGTATTGCCAAAGAAATAAATAACCGATTACGAACTGATATGCCCTGTGGTCGTTTTGTTGCTTTAGCGATAGGTATGTTAGATATGCATAACAAGACGATTGAAGTTTGGAATGGAGGCCTACCTGAGTTAGTCGCCATTAATAGTAGTGGTGAAATAGCGCACAGATTTCAATCTAAACACGTTGCTTCGGGTATTTTAGATGATAATGCTTTCGGTGCAGCGACAGATATTTGGCAATGGACAGAGCCTTGTGAATTATTTGCCTATACGGATGGCGTTACCGATGTCCTTAATCATGAGCATAAAGAATTTGGTGAATTAAGTTTGTTTGACGTGTTACTGCAGCACCAAGCTGGCGAGCGACTCGCTGCATTGAAGTCCGAAGTAATAAATTTTATGGATAATGGGCAAGAGCAGGATGATGTGTCTTGCTTGTCTATTTTATGTGCTTGAACGAAAAAGCCATTTTTTCAAAAATAGCATCGATAATCTCTTTGGCTAAGGTCAAAATAAAGCCAGACATATGTAGCCGTCAATTAAAGCGCGCTTCTCAATTGCCTAAAATAAGTGCAGACTAAGCTTTTTATTGCAAAAAGGGCAGGGCTATAAGCCTCAGTAAACTTAAATTTTATGCGTGAAATGACTTCAAAAAGAGAGCAAAAGAAGCCGGTTAAAAGTAGACGCATTATCTATGGCTCTCTTCGCGAGTGGGCTTTAGTTAGTTTTGGCATGGTCGCCTTACCGTTAGTAGTGGCTATTATTTATACGATGAGCGAGGTTACAAGCTATACGGTAAAAAGTCAGAAAATTTTAGTACAAACGGTGCAGGCGGCTGAAATTAGCCGGACTGCGCTGAATCGTTTAATCTTAATGGAGCAAAGTATCAGGCAGTTCGAGGTGCTCAATGATGCGGCTATTTTTGACTCTTATTTGCAGCATCGTAAATCTTTTTTAGAGATGATTAGTATCCTTCAAGGACTGAGTCAAGAGGCGGCTTTTAATGCACAGGTAACTGCATTATTGCAGGCCGAGAATCTGCTGAATCAAGATATCCTGCATAGTGCCAAGCAGGAGTCAGCTAATTTAGTCAATGTGCACCTTAAACAATTTGATCAGCTAACAAATCAAGCAAGAGCGCTTGTCCTTGCAGGCGAACAAAAAGTCGGCGTTGAGGCACGTGCTTTATCTAACCTTGCCGGTAGAATTCATGAGCATTTAATTTTTTCGACGTTCGTCAGTATTTCTATGGCGCTGTTGCTTGCTCTTGCCTTTGTGTATTTATTGACGCTTCCCATTAAAAAGATAGCCCTGGCAATCCGCCATTTAGGGGAAGAAGGCTTTGAGCGACCGATTGCTATTGGTGGGCCTAAAGATTTAACCGAGCTTGGTGTGCACTTGGAGTGGTTACGCAAACGACTCAATCAGCTGGAGTATGAAAAACTGCAATTTATACGTACTATTTCGCATGAGCTTAAAACACCCTTGGCAACCTTGAAAGAAGGCACCAATTTGCTGGCAGAAGATATTGTCGGTGAGCTGAATACTGAGCAGCAAGAAATTATTCAGTTGATGCACATGAGTAATATCACGCTTAATGATTTAATCGATAATTTGTTGGAATACCAAAGAACCATGGTATCTCAGATTGATTTGAATCTTTCGACTTTTGCTGTGGATAAATTGATTGAGCGCTGCCTTAATGAATATCAATTGCCCTTACGTAGTAAAAATATTAGCGTGCAAAGTAAGCTGGGTCTAACGCATATAGACGCGGATTATGGCAAGCTGGAAATTATTATTAGTAATCTTTTCTCTAATGCACTTAAATTTTCGCCAAAGAATGGCAAGATTGGCATTAGTTTATTTGTGCGCAATAATGATGTACAGCTACTGATTGAAGATCAGGGCCCTGGTATTGCTAAGGATATAGAGCCTTTTATTTTTGAAGACTTTTATCAGGGGAATTCACCACAAATATGGCAAATAAAAGGCACAGGCTTAGGTCTTTCTTTAGTAAAATACTATCTCGATGTGCATAAAGGCGAGATTAAATTATTACCTGCAAGTAATGAATACTGTGGCGCTCGATTTCTTTTACACTTACCGCAAAAACAGGATGCTTTTGATGCCACGCTTAGTTAAGTATGTTCTTTTCAGTGTTATTTTTACTCTTCAGGGATGTCAGCCTTATTTTAAGCATTTATTTCAACCATTGGAATCAGTTGCGGACACTGATCAAGAGCAAACTTATGATGTATTAACAGGCATTCAGCAAGAGCAAGTGTATTACTTGCTAAAACGTACTCAGCAATATTCTGTATTGGATAAAAAACAAAGTACGCTTGCCTGTAAGGAATTAACGCTAGAATATGAGAAGAACCCTGACTGGCAAATTGCTTGGGTACTGGTTTATGCTTTGAACAGTGACTTTAGCTGTGTGAACTTGGGTGATGCAATAAAGCTGCTGAAGGCGATACAGGCTCAGCAGGCTGGTGGGATGCAGTTACAATGGTTAACTAAAGCGCAAATTAAAGTATTGGAGGATATTAAAGAGCAATACAATAAAAACAGTAGTTTGCGTAGTCAGTTAAAAGCATCTGAAGGCCAATTGGCAATGACACAAGAGCAGCTGGGAATAGCGCAGGATCAGTTAGTTGAGCTAAGCTCAAAAATACAAGCGCTTAAAGCCATAGAAAGTAGTATCAATAAAAAATTAGATTATGAACCAAGCTATAAAAAATAATTTTCAAGGAAAGAAAGTTTTAGTCGTCGATGACGAGCCAAGTTTACTGCAATTATTAGACCTACGTTTACGGTCGTTAGGGCTCGATATAAAAAAGGCCGAAAGTGCAGAGGAGGCGGTTGCGCTATTGCCCAGTTATCGTCCCCAGCTAGTTATTACTGATTTAAAAATGGGTAAAATGGATGGTATGGCGCTGTTTAGTCATATCCAACAACAATACCCGGCTTTACCGGTCATTATTCTTACTGCGCATGGCACTATAAAAGAAGCGGTTGCAGCAACGCACCAGGGGGTTTTTGGTTTTCTTACTAAACCCTTTGTTAAGGAAGAATTGATTGCCTTAGTGACTAAAGCTTTTGAGTTAAACGCACGCGTTGATCATGCACAAGATATAGACGGAATCGCTGCTTGGCGGGCAGATATTATCACGCGTAGCGCGATGATGGAAAATCTATTGGATGAAGTTGAGCGTGTCGCGCAAACCAATGTTAGTGTTTATATACAAGGTGAAAGTGGCACAGGTAAAGAGCTTATAGCTCAAGCAATTCATAAAGCAGGCTCGCGCAGAGATAAACAATTTGTCGCGGTCAACTGTAGTGCAATACCCGAAGATTTACTCGAATCGGAGCTTTTTGGTCATCAGAAAGGCGCATTTTCTGGCGCGTCAGCGGCACGCAAAGGCCTTTTTGAAATAGCGGATGGCGGTACTTTATTTCTCGATGAAATTGGCGATATGTCTCCCGCGTTCCAAGTGAAATTATTGCGTGCCTTGCAAGAAGGTGAGATTCGCCCGGTTGGCGCGAATAAAACCATTGCAGTAGACGTTAGAGTTATTTCTGCTAGCCATCGAGATTTGCAGGAAATGACCACTAATAACTTATTTCGTCTAGATTTGTATTATCGACTGAATGTGGTCACTTTAATGTTGCCTCGATTAGCTGAAAGGTTAGAAGATATTCCTTTGCTGGCAAGTTATTTTCTGACGCATAATGACACGCAGATAGAAGCGGTTGTTAAAGGCTTTTCTAATGAAGCGATGGAGTTATTAATTGCTTATGATTGGCCAGGGAATGTTCGGCAATTGAAAAATGTCATTGAGCATATTTGTACTTTTGCGACAACCCCGCTAGTCCCGGTCAATTTAGTTGAAAAGGCTCTGCGTGAAAAACAAAAATTATCCTTGAGCTTTAATGAAGCGAAAAAGAATTTTGAGCGAGATTACTTGGTGAAGTTATTGCAATTAGCTAATGGCAGTGTTACTGAAGCCGCTCGATTAGCTAAACGTAATCGTACTGAGTTTTATCGACTACTTGATCGGCATAATCTTAAAGCCGCAGATTTTAAAAATAAGTAACATTCAAGGCTACACTTTATTTTGCTATGATAACGGCAATTAAATAAGCCAGATTGTCGGAAACATAATGCCAAAAAATACCGTAACAGAACAAATGACCCAAGCGGGTCAACAAATTGAGCATGACTCCTTTGCTATTGTTGATCAGGAAGTAGGCGCGCATCGCTATTCAGTCGCGCAATGGAATATAGTGCGCCGCATGATCCACGCCACCGCTGATTTTGAATTTAATGGCCTGACAAAATTTCATCCCGATGCCGTCTCGGCTGGCTTAAATGCAATTAAGCTAGGTGCCAATATCGTCGCTGATGTGGAAATGATTTGTGTTGGCTTATCTAAGCCACGTTTAAGTTATTTTGGCGTCACTACGCATCATTTTATTTCTGATGACGATGTCATTGCTCAGGCAAAAGCTGAAAATAGTACCCGTGCCGTCCAAGCCATGCGCAAAGCGCAACGCTTAGGTTTGCTGGATAATAGCATTGTCGCGGTGGGTAATGCGCCAACGGCTTTATTAGAAGTGTTGCGCATGATTAAAGAAGAAGGTGTTCGCCCTGCTTTAATTGTCGGTATGCCGGTAGGTTTTGTTTCCGCGGCTGAATCCAAAGAAGCTACCGCTTTATTACAGGATATTCCTTGGCTTATTACTCAAGGGCGTAAAGGCGGATCAACGCTGGTTGTTGCGGCGATTCATGCTTTATTGGCTTTAGCTGAGCAAGCGAATAAATAATTGCTTTTGTGCGGCTAGAAGCCCTGCCACATAAAGCCTCTCCCATTAAAATTCTCCCCCTGTTGTGACTTATGATGGCTAAAAAACCAAAAGGCACGCGCAAAGGCTTTACCACCGGCGCCTGCTCTGCTGCGGCGGCACGTGCGGCAACGCTAGGATTACTGACCGGACAAGTGCCTGCACAAATTGAAGCCTTATTACCTAATGGCCAGCGGGTTACTTTTCCTGTGCATGAAAGCTCGGTGACAGATAGCTTGGCGCATGCGGTGATTATAAAAGATGCTGGCGATGACCCGGATTGTACGGATAAAGCGCATTTAACTGTGGATGTGCGTTTATTGCCTGATGCTGTCAATCAAGTATTGTTAACAGGAGGTGATGGCGTCGGTACCATTACCATGCGCGGCTTAGGCCTGGAAGTGGGCGGCCCTGCAATTAATCCGATTCCGCGCTTAAATATCGAAGCCAATATTCGTGAAGTTGCCCATGAATTGCTGCAAACTCATGGCTTAGAGGTCACCATTTCCGTGCCGGGCGGGCAAGCAATGGCGAAAAAAACCTTAAATGACCGCTTGGGTATTATTAATGGTATTTCCATTTTAGGCACTACGGGCATTGTTCATCCTTATTCAACCGCAGCATTTCGCGCCAGCGTGGTGCAGGGGGTTGAAGTTGCCGCAAATCAAGGTCAGAAACGCGTTGTTTTGACCACGGGTGGACGCACTGAGAAATTTACCATGCGCGAATTGCCTGATTTGGATCCCGCTTGTTTTGTGCAAATGGGCGATTTTTTAGGCCCTGCTTTGGATAGTGCCGATCAAGTCGGTATTGAGCAGATTATTATCGGTGGCATGGTCGGTAAGCTGACTAAAATTGCGCAAGGCGAAATCATGACCCATGCGCGGCGTAATGCCGTGAATACCCAATTATTAGCCCAATTGGCGGCAAGTGTCGGTGCTGAAGAGTCGGTCTGTGCAGAAATTAGTAACAATGAAATGGCGCGTTTTGCCGGTGAACGTATGCAAGAGTTAGGCTTAGGCGATGCTTTTTACCAGGCTTTATGTGCGCGTGTCGTTGCAACGCTTGAACAACGTTATCCTAAGCGCTTTAGCTATCAAATATTAATGTGTGATTTTGACGGAAATAAATTGGTGAATTATGAGTAAGCGTTGTCAAATTATTGGGGTGTTGGATAACGGCTGTGCAGGTTTATCTGCTGCCGCTTTAATAGCCTTACAACAAGCCGAGGTGGTGATTGCGGCAAGTCGCGTTTTAAATTTGTTTGCTGCAACGCTAGCTCATGCTGAGTGTAAGGATTTAACCGGCCATTTAAGTTTAGTGCCTACATGGATTAATGCCGCTTTAGCCGCGCAAAAGAAAATCGTGGTGTTAGCGACAGGTGATCCTTTATGTCATGGCATTGCTAGTTTTTTAACAAGCAAACTCGGTGCGGAAAAATTAGAAATTATGCCGAATGTTTCTGCTATTCAATTGGCTTTTGCGCGTATTGGCATGGCTTGGCAAGATGCCAAAATCTGTTCGGTACATACTAAAGATGCCGGCGAGTGGCAAGTAGGTTCAGGTGCAGAGCATGGTCTGTATGGCTTGCTACAAGCTGTTCAGCAGCATGATAAAGTCGCGATCTTAACCAGCCCAGAAAATAATCCAGCACGTATTGCGCGTATGCTAGTTATGGAAAATATGGCTGATTTATTTAGCATGGTTGTTGCTGAGGACTTGCTATGTGCCGATGAAAAGCTATTTCAAGATTTAACGATTGCTGCCTTGGCGGAACAAGAATTTACCGGTAATGACGTGGTGATTTTGTCGCGCATACAAGAAAAAACAGCTGAGATACTCTTTGGTTATGCCGACCAAACCTTTAAACAGCGTAAACCAGATAAAGGCTTAATTACCAAACGCGAAGTACGCGCCGTTTCTTTAGCCAGATTACAATTAACGCGCACGAGTATTGTTTGGGATATAGGCGCGGGTTCTGGTTCGGTTGGCATAGAGGCGGCTAAACTGTGCGCGCAGGGGCATGTTTATGCGCTTGAGAAAAATGCCGCTGATTTTGCTATTGCCACAGAAAATGCGCGCAATTTTGGCTTACATAATTACACCTTAATCGAAAATAAAGCCCCTTCAGGCATGCAAGATTGGCCGGCACCCGATGCCGTTTTTATCGGGGGTTCTGGCGGTGAATTAGCCGATTTAATTGCGCTATGCTTAGCTAAATTACAGGCTAATGGCTGTTTGGTGATGAATTTTGTCACCCTAGAAAATCTCAATACCGCCTTAGAGGCTTTGCAACAAACTGATGCAGTGTGGGATATAACGCAACTACAAGCCTCGCGCAGCCAGCCCATTTTACATATGCACCGCATGCAGGCAGAGAACCCCGTATGGATTGTGTGCGCACAAAAGGAAATAGCAGCATGATCGGTACTTTATATGGCGTTTCTTTAGGCCCGGGTGATCCAGAACTGATGACACGCAGAGCCTGGGCTTTATTGCATTCAGATGCCGATTGGACTTATCCGGTGAAAAGAAAGCAGGGCGAAAGCTATGCGCTAAAAATAGCCTTGGCAGCCGGTTTAGCCGTTCCAGACAATAGTACGGAACTGGTTTTCCCTATGACGCATGACCGGGAAATATTGGCTAAATATTGGTTGCAAGCGGCGCAAGTTGTACTAGAAAAATTACAAGCAGGGCGTGATGTGGTTTTTTTAGTAGAAGGCGATGCCTCAACTTATTCAACCTTTCAGCATTTGGCTAAAACGGTAGCCGGCTTGGATGCAACAGTTGTTATTGAAACCATTGCAGGCGTTAGCTCCTTTCATGCCGCCGCTGCACGGGCGAAAATGCCTCTGGCTGATACCGATGATACGGTAGCGATTATTCCCGCAGGTTATGGCATCGATATGATCGAAACTATGCTGCTCGATTTTGATACGCTAGTGCTATTAAAAGTAAAGCCGATACTAGATGATATAATCAGTTTATTAGAGCGTAAGGATTTACTAACTCAGTCTTGTTTTATTGAAAAAGCAGGCTCTAGTGAGGAGCGCATCATTCACGATGTTCTAAGTTTAAGAGGCGAAAAGGTTAATTATCTATCATTGCTAATGGTGCATAATTCCCATAGAATGCGAGGGGAACTTATCCGCGGTTGTCGTAAAAAATAAGCGCTTAATTATAAGAATAACAGAGGAATAAATATGAATAATACCCAGAAATTAATGGCAGCAGTAGCCGCTGTTTTTATCGCCGGTTTTTTAATGGTTGGTTCTAATAAAGAGGAATCTAACCAGTCTAAAGAAGCGGCTGCTATGATTAGAGCGGTTGCAGCTATGCAAACAATGGCGACTTCAAAATGTCCGACAGCCATTAAAGCGGCGACAGGCGATCAAGTTTACTTTTCAACATCTACCGATACTGATAAGCAAACTTACGTCTCTATGACTTGGGATGCTGCAAAAACCGATGATAAATACAGCTTCAAAAAAGCAGAATGTACGTTACATTTAACTTTAGGCGGTATTTCTAAATTAGTGATTGACGACAAAGTTATTATTAATAAAGAAGTTAAATACTAATATTATCTCGGATCCCCGTTGTTTTGCGTATTAGCGGCTTCTAGCCGTGCAAACAACACCGTATGATTTTTGCGGCTAAAAGCCGCTCCTACAGGTTCTGTTTTAACAATGGACGCTTACACAAGAGCCTGCAAGCAGAATGTAACGCTATCTAGAAAAAGCATCATCTTGATGCTTTTTCTTTTCCTACTGTTTTACTGGGTTATAATATTTCTTTTTTTCACTCCCTTGTAAATCTATGTCCTCAGCA
This sequence comes from Methyloprofundus sp., assembly GCA_014859465.1. Classification (GTDB taxonomy): domain Bacteria; phylum Pseudomonadota; class Gammaproteobacteria; order Methylococcales; family Methylomonadaceae; genus Methyloprofundus. Next base: position 3,139 of record JACUUF010000086.1, on the reverse strand, counting down.
AAAATCGTTCTGGTCGCTATTACCAAACATGGCGCGCACCAAGTCGCTCAGCTCGCAGAGAAATTACCCGATGCCGATGTTTTAGTCGCCGATAAATTCAGTGCAAGCTTTGCTAATACCCGCAATCCTAAGCAGTTTTATACGGGCGCATTTCGCGAACAAATCTCAGCTTTATTCCAGCATTACGATCAAATTGTCTTTTTTGTGTCTTTAGGTGCCGTGGTGCGTTTAATTGCTCCTTTTCTAAAATCCAAAGATGAAGATCCGGGCATTATTGTTGTTGATGATGCGGGTCAGTTTGTGATTCCTGTGCTTTCCGGTCATGTCGGCGGTGCTAATGCTTATGCAGAAATGATCGCTGATTTATTACACGCCACCCCTGTTCTGACCACCGCTTCTGATGTCGGCAAAACTATTCCTGTGGATATTTTAGGGCGTGAATTGGGCTGGAAAGTCGAAGCGCCTAAAATCAATATCACTCGTGTTTCTGCGCATGTCGTTAATGAAGAGCCCATCGCTTTTGTTCAAGAGATAGGCAGTAAAAACTGGTGGACACGGAGTACGCCGTTACCGAACAGCATCCATTTGTTTGAATGCTTTAGTGATGTTGATTTAAACCAATTTAAAGCGGTGTTATGGGTCACCAACCAAGTTGTACCTGAACAGCTTTGGGCGCAGTTGGGTGAGCGTCTGGTGGTGTATCGAGTGCCGGAATGAAGCTTGTTTTAGGCATCGGTTGCGACCGCAATACGCCATTAAGCACTTTAGAAAATGCGCTTGATAAAGCGCTGGCTTCGGCGCATTTAACACGTCAGCAAGTAGTGCAATTAGCCAGCATAGATAAAAAACAAGATGAAGTTGCGCTCTTACAATTAGCTGCATTACACGCGTGGCCTATGGTTTTTTATTCAGCTGAACAATTAGCCAAGGTTGATGTGCCTAGCCCATCTGCGGTGGTCATGAAATATATGGGCACGCCATCAGTATCGGAAGCAGCGGCTATTTTAGCCGCAGACACTGATATGACAGATTTATTAGTCGAAAAATACAAATACCGTGGTGACGAAGGTAAAAATGCCACGGTATCCATTGTCCGAATGAGAGAAAATACATGAGTGGAAAAATTTATTTAGTAGGTTTTGGTCCCGGCTCAGAAGAGCATATGTCTTATAAAGCTAAGGCGGCCATTGCTGAATCTGATGTCGTTATAGGCTATACAACCTATATCAAATTAGTGAAAGATTTGCTCGACGGCAAGGAAGTGGTCAGAAAAGGTATGACCGAAGAAATTGACCGTTGTATTGAGGCTTATGAGCAAGCGAAACTGGGCAAAGTGGTTGCCTTGATTTCTTCGGGTGACATTGGTGTTTATGGCATGGCAGGGCCAACTTATGAAGTACTGTTGCAAGCAGGTTGGACGCCCAATGATGCGATTCAAGTAGAAATTGTACCCGGCAGTACTGCGCTTTCCGCTTGTGCTTCTTTGGTTGGCGCGCCGTTAACACATGATTTCTGCTCGATTTCTTTATCTGATTTATTAACCCCGTGGCCGGTCATTGCGCGGCGTATCGATGCGGCAGGACATGCGGATTTTGTTATTGCTTTATATAATCCAAAAAGTGGCCGACGCACTCAGCAAATTGTTCAGGCACAGGAGATTTTATTACGCTATCGCCACCCAGATACACCGGTCGCGATTGTTAAATCGGCTTATCGTCGGCGTCAATCGGTGCAATTGGTGCGTTTAGATGCAATGGCTGAATGTGATATTGGCATGTTAACCACGGTATTAATTGGTAATTCATCAACCTTTATTAAAGAAGGCTTAATGATCACCCCGCGTGGCTATGCTAATAAATACGATAGCCTGACTGGCGCGGCGAAACAGGGCGAGCAAGCCGGGGTTTCTTTGTCGATGGGTTTAGAAGGCTGGTACGCTTGTTTGCGTCAATATGTACAAGATAATCCTGGTTTGACCTTAGAAAAAATTGCTGATTATTTTGGTGTAGTGATTGGCGAAGTGCTGGCGGCCATTGCTGCGGGTGAAAGTGCAGGCGAACATAAGGCCGTGCGTGTTGCGCCTGATAAATTAACTGCGCTTGTTAGTGCGTGCCATAGCTGGGGGCGGTTGCGCGCGGTTATTCGGGCTGAAGCCGGCGCGATTAGCGAGCTATTTTTACAATCTCAGGATTTTCAGCAACGCGGTGATTGGTTAAATATCGAAACCGATGCTTTTCATTGTCATATTAATTGGAGCAAAGTGGATGCCGCCTATTTAGCCAACCGTGAGGGTAAATCTTATGGCGTCAACTTTGTTGATAACAAAGGGCATCTTGTTTTTAGATTGTTAATAACTAAAGACGAGGGTGAATTTAGCGCAGCTAAATTAGCCGTTTATAAGCAGACATGGCAAACATTGGCAGCAGAGGTAAGCAGCCATGAGTGAAGTAATTAAACCCAAAATGATGGCTTATAAGCGGCACTTAATCGTTTGTATTGGTGCGCGCTGTAGTCCAAATGGCGAGGGGCAGGCGCTTTATGATCAGTTAAGCAGTAAATTTAAACAGGCGGGATTGAATGAAGGCGCGTTGCGTATAAAACGTAGTCGAGCCACTTGTTTTGGTACATGCAAATCAGGGCCTCTTATTTGCGTACAACCGGATGGAGTCTGGTATTATGATGTTACCAGCGAGAAACTAGATAGAATTATTGCAGAACATTTTCTCGGTGGCGTGCCTGTTGCCGATTATATTTATCATCAGGTACTGGAAACAACATAATCACAAACGTAAAGACGAAAGAGGTTTTACCTATGGCAACACAAACAGAAACAGGAACTATTGCAGCATGGAAAGATGATCGAGGCTTTGGCTTTATCAGAACTAAAAGTGATAACAAAGAAGACGATGTTTTTATACATATTTCCTCATTAAATAATATGAGTCGTCGCCCACGTATTGGCGATGTGATTCATTATGATTTAACCGAAGAAAATGGCAAAACAAAAGCGATTAATGCCATTATAGAAGGCGTTGAGCCATTTAGTGATGGCGCAAACGCTAATATTTTAATGATCATTGTTGTGACAGCGGTTATTTCTAGTGCGCTGACAGCAATTGTTATGAAGTTCGTATTGTAA
>JACUUF010000380.1 GCA_014859465.1 Methyloprofundus sp. | reverse complement strand
GAACAGAACAGAACAGAACAGAACAGAACAGAACAGAACAGAACAGAACAGAACAGCGGTAAATGATGATGTTTATGCGGTGCCTCAGCGAGGTGCGGCATGAAAATCACTGGCAAAAATACTCAATTAAGAACAGTAGAAATAAGTGACGCAAAATTTATCGTACAATTGCGCACCCAAAGCGAGAAAACCCAATTTTTAAGTCAAGTTGAAAATAACTTAGCCAAACAGCATGCCTGGTTGCAGGCTTACAAACACAAAGAATTGAACGGCGAAGAATATTACTTCGTCATCGAATCGAAAACGGGCGAAGAACTCGGGCTGGTCAGAGTCTATGACCTACAAACGGATTCCTTTTGCTGGGGCAGTTGGTTAATAAAAGACGGCGCACCGCAAAGTACCGCAATCGAATCCGCTTTATTGATTTACGAATTTGGTTTTGGGCAATTAGCTTACAAAAAAGCCCACTTTGACGTGCGCAAAGGCAATGACCGCGTCATCGCGTTTCACCAACGCTTTGGCGCGAGAATTGTCAACGAAGATGATTTAAACTATTACTTCAACTACACACTTGAAGACTACTTGATGATCAAGCAAAAATACCGCCGTTACCTAAATTAAATGGATAAGGAATTAATAATGAGCCAATTAGTTTTAGAGATAAAAAATGACATTGTAAAAGAACGCTTGCTATGGCTGCTGCAGCACTTCAAAAAAGATGAACTTGAAATTCTTGAGCCAGCACCGGTGCTCAACAACCAGGCCTGGTCAGATGAATATATTGAACAGAACTGGCGCGATATCGTTTCTGTTAGCTTGGCTAATTTGCCAGAAGACTTTGAAAAATCAGACGAATACTTTGAGGCTAGAGCCAGCCATTTAATGGAAAAATATAAATGAAAGCAATACTGTTAGACAACAACATTATTATTGATATGTTGTCCGTTGATAGGCAACAAAAATTTCCAGTGTCAAAACAAATTTTCGACATTCTAGCCAGTCAAAGTATTAACGTATTTATCAGTGTATCGTCTTTGGATAATATTGAGTTTGTGCTGGTTTCTGAAATTAAGCGTTATGCAGGTTTAACAACCGCCATTGCCAAAAAAGTGTCCAAGTCGTCAATAAAAGACTTGCTTAGCAAGGTTAAAATTGCCAAAACGCCAAGCTATCTCGAAATTGATTACGACGACATCGAAGATTCGCAAATCATCGGCTCAGCTCGGGCAGTAGATGCCAAAGTGCTAACGCGCGATGAAGGCATGCTCACTAAATACCCTAACGACACCATCAGCCCAGCCGCCTTTCTAGCGCAAAATAATAGTGAAGAAAAAGTACCCTTTCTTGATTTAAAAACCATTAACCAACAATACACCAATGATTTCGAGCAGGCGTTTGACCAAGTGTTGCATTCCGGTTGGTATATCCAAGGCAGCCAATGCAAAGCCTTTGAACAAGAGTTTGCCGACTATTGCGGCACCAAACACTCTATTGGTGTGGCCAATGGATTAGATGCGCTGATTCTGATCCTAAGAGCCTATAAAGAACTCGGTAAACTCAAAGAGGGTGACGAAGTCATCGTACCAGCGAATACCTATATCGCCAGTATCCTCGCCATCACCGAAAACCGCCTAAAGCCGATTTTGGTCGAGCCAAACGAACACACCTATAACCTTGATCCCGGTTTAATCGAAAAAGCCATCACCGCTAACACCAAAGCCATCCTTGCGGTGCATCTATACGGGCAACTGGCTGATATGCCTACGATTAACGCCATTGCACAAAAACACGATCTCTTGGTGATAGAAGACTCCGCCCAAGCCCACGGCGCACAAATTGAAGGGCGCAAAGCCGGTAACTGGGGCGATGCCAGTGGTTTTAGCTTTTACCCCGGTAAAAACCTCGGCGCACTCGGCGATGCCGGTGCTGTTACCACCCACGATGACCAACTTGCGCAAACCATCCGCGCACTGGGCAACTACGGCAGTCACAAAAAGTACGAAAATCTTTATCAAGGGGTTAATAGTCGCCTAGACGAAATGCAAGCCGCATTGCTAAGAGTGAAACTCAAACACCTAGACCAAGAAACCCAACGCCGCCAACACATCGCCGAAATGTACCATGCTGGCATAAAAAACAACGCTGTTGCCTTACCCATTAAAAATTCAACATTAAACATTCAACATTACGAAAGTCATGTCTGGCACCTGTTCGTCATCCGCACCACCGAGCGCGAAAAACTGCAAACCTATTTAACCGAGCAAGGCATCCAAACCCTCATCCATTACCCAATTGCACCGCACCACCAAAAAGCTTATAAAAACAACCAGGCCTGGTCAAACCAAAGCTACCCCATTACCGAAGCGATACACAACCAAGTC
>JACUUF010000379.1 GCA_014859465.1 Methyloprofundus sp. | reverse complement strand
ACTGGGTTTAATTACTTCAACCTTGCTGCCAAATCCAAGTAACCACCAAAAAGTTTGTTGGTCGTAAGGTACATCTGCGACTAGACGCACATGCTCTGGATTGTCAGTTTCAATGAGTTGTTGGGTCAGGCTTAACGGGGTTTCTTCTAAATGCCAAGCAACCTCTTTATCAATTAGCGCCTCGAGTTGTATATTTTCCTTGGCGATAGGGTAGCCAAATACACCACTCTGTATATAAGCGTCAAAATCGAAGTCTGGTTTTTCACGTGCTTGTTCTGAAAGTATCTGAGATGCTTTGATGCGATGCAAAGCAAGGTGACGCACATCATCATATTCATTAATCATAGCCAATAAGTAGGTTGTGCTATCCCTAACGGCTAGAGCAAGTGGGTGAAGGGTTAGAGTTTGTTGTGTCTTTTTCTCACGACTTAGGTAGTCAATTTCTATGACCCGGCCGAGCAAAAGTGCCTCGGTCACATTTTGCCAAACATGCTGATCGACATCCGGTGGCATGAGTGCTTTACCATTAGGCAGAACCTTAACCTTTTCCTTCCAGTGACGAAAATAATTATGGGATTGCCCTTCTAAAAAGGCGCGTGCGTTTTTGAATTGAGACTGTAGTTTGTCAAATGCAATTGCCGGCAAAATTGGCTTTAAATGTTCTTCTGCCATTACCCAGCTAAGTGCTGTCACGCTATCCAGCGCTGGCAAGTTACTTTTGTATTCTGCTGGGTAACTCCAACGGTAGGGTTTTTCAGATTTGTCACAGTTAATAGGGTAATACTGAGACAACTTTTCTAAATCCCGCTGCAACATCCGGGGAGACACATTAAAGCCGGCTTCTTCGATAAAGCTCAGCAACGTCGTAGTGTTTTTATAAAAGGGTTCGCGAGGAATCGATTGCAATAGTGCAATCAATCTAAACAATGTATCGGATTGGCTCAAAATCAGGTCCTTATAATCAAACGGATGGGATTGAATTAAAGCGGTTTACCAAACAAGCGCCCTAACATTTTTCCTAGTGGAGTGTTGAGTGTTTCACGTTTCAATTCGGTATGCCCGCATTTAGGGCAAATGGTAGGAAAATTCGGCATCATTGCGTCTGACTTGGGTGAGAAGGTCTGATGCCAGCCACAATTTTCACAGCTTAATTTAAAGGGTAGCGGTTGCCATGCCATAAGGCGCTCCTATTTGAGTTGGTTGTTCGAGTAGCGTACAAGTTTTTGTTTGGGGCGAATCAAAAGCCAGATGGGTAAGCTAATAATCCAAAAGAAAAACACAAGGATACCCCATGCAATTGATGTCAGTGGGCTTTTCCCACGTTGCTGGGCATCAAAAAATACCCAAACGGCAACGGTAAGTAACAATAAATAACTTAAAAGTAACAACACAAAATAAGTTTCTCCTGGATTCTAAGCTATGAGCTAATCATACTAAACGCTTAAGCGTTGAAAAATAAAATCACACATCAGTTTAGTTTAGCTAATGTTGCGTCAAAAAATGACGCAAATAGAAATTATTAATAACAGGACGGTAATTTTTAGGTTGATATTTGTAGTGTAAAGCGCCGATAATCCCATGCCATACAAAATGATGCCACTACATAGTAAAGCGAACCATGAGTGATATAAAAGCGTTAAAGCAAAAACGAGAGGCAACTGGAATCAAGGCCTCGTCTCTAATACTAAGAACCCATGGAGCTTTAAGTTGGTTTGATGAAGTAGGGATCATTGAAGACTATGGATAGTCGTTTCCTTTTTTTATGGGTTGCTTGTCACACTGCTTTTTCACAAGAAGCAAGTTTAGCCAGTTTAAGTGATGGACAAAAGTTTAATCAGTTTTTAAAACGCTTGGTGTCAATTTACATCTATAACAAGGTTCATCAAGAACTTTTACAGCAATTTAGCCAAGCTATTCACAGACAATATTTGCTTAAGGTTTATTGGAATTATCGAAGCTACATTGTTGGCTTTGATGATTGGGAGACACGATCCAGAAGAATCAAAAAAGTTGTCAAACTCTCAATAATTAATCAAGAAACATTACCGGTTCTGATTATTGTCTTTAGTCGTCCCTCTCCCTTAAGAAAAGAAGCCATGCACGTTGGCACAGCTTGCTTCAGTCAAGTCAATCGCCAAAAACTTAAACATGCCTCTCAGTTACACAAACTACAAGTATGAAAGCTAAACGAATTTATGATGAAGACTCCTATAGTCCATAGGGGAAGGGAAGGCGTGTTATCTGATTGTGAGTTGGAAAAAATATACCGGTGCGACATATTTTGACGCTTACACAATGTATGATGAATTAATAAATGATTAGATCAATCGCCAAGAAACAAGTAGTTAATTATTTACATTTAAAGATGTATAGATAAAAAGGAAGATGCTTTTATGAAAGA
>JACUUF010000378.1 GCA_014859465.1 Methyloprofundus sp. | reverse complement strand
GGCTTCGCTGTCACCCTCTTCAAGCATTTCAACCCGTGCATCGACTTGAAAACCATCCGCGATAATTTGGTTGATCGTCATGCCATGCTTCGGGGACAAATGGGCGGCGCACGCGATCACCTGAAGTTGTAATATTTCAGAATGTTGAATTTCTGACATTAACCGACTTAACAAACCGTATTCAGCCCGAGTTCCGGTTACTACACATATTTTTCGTAAAATCACATTATTCAATGTCAATCCCTATACCTGGCTGAAAAGTGGTGCTAGCAACTTTACCCATTACTTTATCCCAAAACTTCGCCTCTAAGCCTTTATCGCTGCGTTTTAGAGTCAAGTTTTGTTCCGAAAATACGTCTCCCTGACGAATAACAACCTTGGCTACAATGCGTTTTCTGGCCACTGCGATATTCTCTTTTTCAGAGTTTGAGGGCTTTTTGTCTTCACTGCCTAACGCCAATTCAATATGACGGATCGCACTTACCATCGACTTAAGCTCACCTGGTTCCAAACTGGCTTTATGATCTGGTCCGGGCAGGGTTTTATCCAACGTAAAGTGTTTCTCGATCACCTGAGCACCTAAAGCCACCGCCGCAATCGGGACCTCAATACCTAATGAATGATCCGATAAACCTACCGCCACCTTAAATTCATTAGCAAGAGTTTGCATAGCCCGTAAATTTACATCCTCATAAGGCGTTGGGTAGGCCGTATTGGCATGCAATATTATCAGTTTAGACTTATCTAAACCGGCCTCCAACAAAGTGTCAACGGCAAGCCTTACTTCATCTAGGCGCCCCATACCCGTTGATAAAATCGTATACTGGTTAAACGCCGCAATCATTCTAAGATAAGGAATAGATAACAATTCACCAGACGGGATTTTCCAACGCTGCATGCCCAATTGATGCAATAAGTGGATACTCGACGAATCAAAAGCCGTCGACATAAACTCAATACCTTGTTGTTGACAATAAGCAAACAGGAAATCATGATCCGCCTCGCTTAATTCCAAACGTTTTAACATCGCAAACTGGCTTTCTTTAACACCTGTATTTTCTGTTTGATAAGAGGCCTGTTCTGCCGTTTCTGTCACCAGTTCTTCTGTTTTAAATGTTTGAAACTTTACGGCATCAGCACCAGCTACAACTGCTGCATCAACTAGCCTTTTTGCCATTTCGATTGAACCATTGTGATTAACGCCAGCTTCAGCAATAATAAATACGGCGTTTTTTGTAGCGTGTAATGTCATCACAACCATCCTATAAACTTATTCAGTTAACCTCGAAAACAACCTAAACCACGACCTTACTATGAATTTTTCATCATGACTTTACCGGTAACAAAATCGCCTGCAAGATCAAAAAAATAATCTGTGTCATTCAAGCGATAGACCGTTTGTTTAAGTTCCTTATTAGGGCTGAAAGTTGGGGTTATTTGTAAAAGATAGTCATAAGCCACATCAAAAAAACCCAGCATAGACATACCCATACCATGTTTCATAGTTTTGATAAACTTACCATCAACGTCACTATCGCTTAATACGTTCATCACCACATTTTTATAACCTAACTCAGCCATATTTGTGGCCATCTCGATTTTGTCTTCTGTGTTCGCTACATCATCATATTCGGCATGATAAAAAAATAAAACGTATCTTGACCTCCTTGATTAAGCATTTGAGAAAGTTGATTCTGGGTAAATGCTCTAATTTCTAATCGATCCCCATTAAATGAGTTCGGCAACCCCGGCTTAAGAGTCCAAGGAGACTTTACGTTTAAATGTAAAGTAATACCTGGATAGGCTTTATGAATACCTTCAGGTAATCCAAGCTCTGTTCCGACCGCATACTTAAGATTAGGAAGCGCCCATGATGAATTATCAAACACGGCTCGAACCAAGCCTGGATAAATTTTGGTGACTAAATTGGCTAAATAACTACCATAAGATGCCCCCACCAAAATAATATTCTCGTCATTCAAATCAAAACGTTTGATCGCATCTTTGATGGCATTAACAATATCAATCGCAGCCAAGATACCAAAATTTTGGTATTCATTTTTAGTTGGTATAAAAGCACCTTTTAAAATAATTTCTGCATCATATTTAACTAACAACTCACTCAGTTTCTCAAGACTAGCCTCTCCTTCGCCCCCCAACTCTACATACGCCGACTTTACTTTGTCACGTTCTGAGTTGAAAACCTCGACCCCAGCACCTGTTGTACCTCGCGAACCAATACAAAAGTAATTTAATGTTAGCGCAGCCATATGATATTTCTTTGAGGTCTTGGCGCAAAACACCTTTGAATATTCGCCTAAATCTTCACCAAATCCTGGGATATAAACAACTTGGACTGTCAACCCTTTTTCGTACAAAAAGACGCCCATTTTTTATCTAGT
>JACUUF010000377.1 GCA_014859465.1 Methyloprofundus sp. | reverse complement strand
CACTCGAAACTACGAAATAAAAGTGGCTTGAGTGAGTTATTCAGGACCGACTATGTAACCACCAGGGCTGGTTGGCAGACTAACTGCTTAACGATGTATTGCCTGAAGTTGATTCAACCAAACAACAAAGTCATCGCGGTCGTAAAAGCAGGTTTTTATATCAGGTATGGGTTGGTTGCAGTAAGAGATAATAAATTTCAAACTACCGCCCTGAGTAAACACGGCAAAAATATCGTCTAGGTAAAGATAAGCTAGGCTTGTTTTAACATCGTCTATAAAATAATCATATTCGATGGTTAAAGTAGGTTTGGAAGAAAAGTCAGTTGCTTTGTTTTTATGGTTCATAATTTGCTCCATTAAAGAATTAAATAAATTGTGAAGTTTTTACTTCACAGTAGTATTTATTAAAGTAAGCAATTTTTATTTTTGGAAACCACCAGGCCTGGTGGTTTATGAGGTGTGTATATGCAAGACAAAATTTGTATGATTGGTTTGGGGTATGTGGGTTTACCGCTTGCCGTGGCGTTTGCGGAAAAGGTGCCTGTTGTTGGGTTTGATATTGACCAAGAACGTATCAAAGAGCTAGAGTTGGGGCATGATCGCACTTTGGAAGTAACGGATGAAGAGCTGGCGGCGGTTAAGAGTAATATGCGTTACGCAGCAAGTATAAACGATGCCAAAGATTGCAATATTTATATCATCACTGTTCCGACCCCGATTGATTCTTCAAACCGACCAGACCTAACACCTTTGATTAAGTCCTCACAGTCTGTTGGCGGGGTACTTAAAAAGGGCGACATTGTAATATATGAATCAACGGTCTATCCCGGTGTAACAGAGGATGTGTGTGTGCCTGAGTTGGAAAAAACATCGGGGTTAACCTTTAATGAAGACTTCTTCTGTGGTTATTCGCCAGAGCGTATCAACCCGGGCGACAAAGAGCATACGGTTAAAAAGATTTTAAAAGTCACGGCAGGCTCGTCACCTGAAATTGCAAAACGTGTTGATGAGCTATACAAGACTGTCATTACAGCTGGGACGCATTTAGCTTCGAGCATCAAAGTCGCAGAAGCTTCTAAAGTTATAGAAAACACTCAGCGCGATGTCAATATTGCCTTAATCAATGAATTAGCGCTGATCTTTAATCAAATGGGCATTGATACCAATGAAGTTTTGGCTGCTGCGGCAACCAAATGGAACTTTATTAAATTATCACCAGGCCTGGTGGGAGGGCACTGTATAGGCGTCGATCCCTATTACCTTACCTTTAAAGCGGAAGAACTAGGCTATAAGCCAAACCTGATTCTTGCTTCACGCCAAATCAATAACGGCATGAGCAAATACGTCGCAGACCAAACCATCAAACACATGATTAAAGCTGGTTGCACTATAAAGGGCGCGAATGTATTAATGCTGGGCGTAACGTTTAAAGAAGACTGTCCGGATATGCGTAATACAAAAGTCATTGACATAATTGATGAGCTTAAAGAGTTTGGTGCGAATATTGATGTTTATGACCCTTGGGTAGATATCGAAGCCGAAGAAAAATGGTACAAACACGGCATCATTGAAAACCCACTTGAATCCGACAAAAAATACGATGCAATTATCGTCGCTGTCGCACACTGTCAATTCAAACAGTTTACAGCTGAAGATTATACAAAACTATCGAAGCAAGTGCCCGTGGTTATGGATGTGAAAGGTATTGTGCCTAATCCGACATGGAGGCTTTGAGTAGTTGTGGCTATAGCGAGAGAAAAAATTGCATTAGCTGTACCTTCGTTTTCAGGTGGTGGGGCGGAGCGGGTTATGGTGATTTTGGCAAACAAGTTCATTGAATTTGGCTATTCGGTGGACTTTATTGTTGGATTGGATAAAGGGCCATACAAAAAATTGCTCAGTAAAGAAGTTAATAAAATAGTTTTAGCTGAAGAAAGCCAAGGTCGCGTAACTAAAAGGTTTTCTGCTGTTAGTGTGTTAAGGAGATATTTAAGGGATTCAGATTCATTTGTTTTAATGTCAACAATTCGAGAATTTAATGTTTTTGTTGGGTTTGTTAAAGTTTTTTCAAGATCAAAAAAACATGTATTTTTTAGAGAAGCAGCTTCATTAGATGATAGTCATTTTAGTGGTTCTTGGCCAAAAAAAATAAAACTATTTTTAATGCGCTATTTTTATAAACGAGTCGATGGGATTATTGCAAACTCAAACGCAACAAGGGATGATTTAAAGAAATATCTTAGTCTCGATGGCGCGAAGATAGCTTCAATCTATAATCCACTTGATAAAGTACAGTGTTTATCCAAAAAAGTATCTATTAAAATTGTAGCAGCAGGTCGTTTAGTTCCGAATAAAAACTTCCCGGATCTAATCAAATCCCTTCCACACGTTAAAGAAAAATATCCT
>JACUUF010000376.1 GCA_014859465.1 Methyloprofundus sp. | reverse complement strand
TCCTCCGCAAAATCCTCAAAGACCGCATCGGCCTTGATTCCGATGCACTGGGTAAACTCGTTTTTTCTTTTGATAGAAAATCATTGCTTAATAATAATTTAGAATATTTTGTTGACGATATCTTTGGGAATGATTACTTCGATTCTGTCAGTACAAAAAAAATAGTGGAAAGATTTACAGGTTTGATGCGCAATGAGGGAAGAAAAAGTGTTATAGCTTCAAAATATAATTATATACTTACTGTTGCTGCGAAATGGTTGTCTAATTCTCGTTATTTATAAGAAAAAAATATGATTTTATTTTTAAGACATTACCGAAAGCCGGTTACTGGTGCACACTACAGATACGATCGCTTAGTTAGATTTTCAGCTAAATTAGATAATTTGATTCTACTGTCACCCTATGTTGAGCCTGTAATTGAAAATAAAATTTCTTGCTATTGGTTCGAGTTGCCTTTTTTGAATAGTGTTACAGTAAAAACTTTTCTTGCTGCTACTTTAAACTTTTTCAAATTATTAAAGTATAGAAAGAAAGTTAAAGTGATTATTGTGTTTGGCGAAACAACAGCACCTGCTGCTTTGCTTGTATCTTTAATTTTAGCTGCACCCATCTCAGCAGGTTTAAGGTCAAATGTACGCAAGCGTCATGAAATATCACTTACTGTTGATGGATCAAAAAATATTTACTTAAAGCGAATGAAGTTTCGCGCATTTGATATTTTTTTAAGTTTTTTTTATAAGTTTTCTAATCAGATTATCGTACAGACTGAATACGCAAAAGAAGTTTTTATCGAACAGTATCGCATTGAACCTGCAAAAGTTAGAGTGGTCAATAATGATATGCCTGTTGAATTTAAGAAAAAGTTCTACGAATCACCATTTTCTTGTGAACGAGCCAAAAAAATTCTTTTCATTGGAAATTCTACTAGAATTAAAGGCTTTGATATTTATATTGAAGCGTTGAAGAATATTCAAGCTGATACTTTCAGTAAATTAACCTTTGTTGGAGTATCAACGAATGATATTGCCCCTCTTTTATCACTGGGCTTTGAAGCTGTTTCAATTGAGCAGTCAGGTGACATAGTAAATTTGATGTTAGAGCATGATGCTTTGGTGGTTCCATCACGTGAAGATCAATTTCCTAATGTTGTTCTTGAAGCGCTCGCAATTGGCCTGCCAGTTGTTGGTTCTAATGTTGATGGAATCAAGTATATGATTAATAATGATAAATTTCTATTTGAGTCTGGTGATGTTGATTCGTTGACTATATTGCTCAATTTGATTACTGATTCTGCTTTTTATGACTCTTGTCATAAAAATATATTAAAGCAAAGATCTCGATTTGATTTTTTCTGGGAGCAGGAATACTTAAATAATGTGATGAGTGGCTTAAATGATTAGAGTTTCTGGTTTTTTTGTTTTTTTTATTTCTGCTTTATATTCATTGATTATCAGTTTTATTCTTCCTTTAAATGGCTTTAAAGATCGTGGTAACTATTTAATTTATGCAGACAAGTCATTAGAGTTTATTACTGGTTACTTTGATCAAGGGGTCGTTTCTTTTTTAACGAATGAGCCGGTTTTTCTCTCTATAAATTATTTTTTATCATTGTTTTTTTCTCCTGAGCTAACTCTGCAGTTGCTCATTTTTATATTTTCGTTCATTTTTGCCTTTGCAGTTTTGTCATACGACAAAAAGCTGTTTTTATGGCTGCTTCTACTGTTGTTGCTTCCGCAAGTTCTAAAGAATAATATTATGCAGCTCAGGCAAGGCTACGCAGTGGCGATCTTTACATTTGCATGGATATGTTTGCACGGTAAGCCACGATTTTTTTTAATAGCACTAACCCCTTTAATGCACTCTTCTTTTTTTGTAGTGCTTCTTTTTCTTTTAATTTACAAAGCAGCGCACTGGATAAAGCTCAACTTTGGGTTGCGTGCTTTTCTTGTAGGCTTGGCGGCTTTGGTTGCATCAGTTGCATTGCTTTATCTTGCTAGCGTAGTTGGTGCACGGCAGGGCGCACGGTATAATGATGCTGGCCTCAATGTTTCAGGGCTTGCATTCTTGTTCTGGTTTATGGTTTTTTCGGTTTTTTTATTTCAATCTAAGTCATGGTTCTCAAAGCACGGTTTTCCAGTGGCAACCTTGTTAGTTTATTTAGTCATGTATTTTACATTTCCGCTATCTGCCCGTGTTTTTGAAAGTACGCTACCGCTTGTCATGATTGCAGGTTTTAGCATGCAAGGCTGGAAGCTATACTCATTTAAGATTTTATTTTTGTTTTACTTTTTCTATCAATACTATTTGGGTTTGCAGAAACCTTTTCTCGGTTTTGCTGGTTCCAACTACACAGGTTTGTGGTAATGATTATCAACATTATATCTTCTCCAAAAGGCGGCGGTGCTGAGCTTTTGG
>JACUUF010000375.1 GCA_014859465.1 Methyloprofundus sp. | reverse complement strand
ATTTTCTGTTTATAGCCGGGTTTGTCACCCTGGTGATTAATCAATCATAAGCTGATGGAAAACAAGCTGTTTTATTACCGCAACCCTGCGCAATACCAAGTCTTTCCAGGCGCTCATGCGGCTAAGGTCATCGGCCATGGGCTGCTTTTTAAACAGCATAAACCATTACTGGCGGCGCCAGATCCTAGACATCTTGATTTAAGAGCCAGTCTGCTGAATCCTTTTTCTCAGTATCAAGTTAAATCGTTTCAGCAACAATCACGATTAGATGTGTTTTTACTGGCTGACTTATCCGCATCGATGCGTTATCAGGGCCACTATAATAAGCAACAGGCCATCGTTGATTGCCTGCTCTCAGTCGCTCAATCGGCTTACACTACGGGGGATCGTTTTGGCTTTGTCGGTTGCGGTCAAGCAGTTGCTCATCAAGTACTGATTTCCCCTGCCAATCTACAGCAAGGGCGCGTGCCTGAAATCGCTAAACGAATTCAGGCGACAACCTTTACCGGTCAAGCAGACTGCTTATTACAGGCGGCTGATTACCTGCCCAATAGCTCGGCATTGGTGTTTCTACTCTCAGACTTTTATATGCCTATAAAAACCATTCAACAACAGATGCAAAGACTGAATCAACATACCGTTGTGCCTCTGGTGTTATGGGACAAAAAAGAGAGCATTGATTTGCCCCGTTGGGGGGTGCTGAAATTTGCCGATCTTGAGCAAGGTAAAACCCGCACCTTATGGATGCGACCTGCGTTACAAAAGAAAATTCAAGCGGCATTCAGGCAAAGAAAACAACAGCTCCAGCAGTGTTTTAGAAGCTTTGGCTGTGAGCCGTTATTTATGGATCAAGGCTACTGTGCCGAATCAGTTAGCCAGTATTTTTTACAACGGGCAGTTTAAACAGATGCACATAAAATTTATCATGGTTGTTTTTGTCAGTGTGTTCTTGAGCGCCTGCTCCAGCTCAATCAATGAAGCGGTTACGTCGTTTCAGGTGCAAACGCCAAGACCTTTTGGTTATGTTATTGGGGATGAAATCAAACAACGGATTATTGTCGATGTCAGAAAAGGATTGACCCTACAACTCAGCAGCATTCCCAGCAAAGGCGAGGTTAATCGCTGGCTTAACTTGAATAATATCGCTATTGATCAAAGCAAAACGCAACAGGGGATTCGCTATCAAATTGAGCTGACCTATCAACTTTTTTATGCACCTTTAGAAGTAAAAATGCTTGAATTACCCGGTTTTACACTACAGTTTAGCCAATTTGGCAAGCCTATAGAAAAATCAGTGCCTAGCTGGTTTTTTACTAGCGCACCGTTACGCGAACTTGCGATTAGAAAAGAGGCCGGTAAAGAGTATATGCGCCCTGATACGCCGGCGCCCTATTTAGATGCTTCTGCTACTTTAAACCGGCTAATAGCGGGGCTGCTGATCGCTATTATGATAGCTGTTTATTTAGCCTGGCTTTATGGCTTGCTTACTTTTTTGCCACGCTATCAAATATTCAAACGCCCGGCGCGGCAATTAGCGAAATTACCTGACAATGATCTCGCGGGCAGGTTAAGCATTATGCACAAAGCCTTAAATCAGTTGAATGGTAAACCGCTATTTAAACATCAGTTGCACGATTTTTATCAACGCTTTCCAGTCTATCAACAACTTCATAGTGAACTGATCTGGTTTTTTAATTATTCAAATCAGCACTACTTTAGTGAACTCAGTCCGGGTAATCCAACTGAAAACGCTAAAATAACTGCCTTGTGTCAACAGTGCTTGCAAATTGAGCGAGGCAAGCGATGAGCCTTGCTGTTGATCACCCCTGGGTATTGCTTGCTTTATCATTGGCGTTACTGCCCTTATTTAATAATGGTGTCAGTCGCAGTCATTACCCTACCGTGCAAATTTTACCGCGCGACACGGTATCGACATTTTTATCCCTGTTAATTAAGCTAATCGCTGTGGCGGCTATTGTCTGTCTTGTTTTAGCCTTAGCTGGGTTAAATCGGGGGCAACAAATTCAAGAACGCATAGGCTATGGTGCGCATATTGTGTTATTGCTGGATAGAAGTAAAAGCATGGACTATACCTATACCGGTAAAGCGCCCGATGGCAGCGAAGAATCAAAAGCCAGCGCGGCTAAACGACTATTAACAGAGTTTATAAAAAAACGCCCGCATGACCGCATCGGTGTGGCGGGATACAGTACTTCACCGTTATTTTTAATGCCCCTGACAGAAAATAAGCAAGCCGCACTTGCTGCTGTTTCCGCGACAGATTTACCGGCATTAGCCTACACCAATATCAGTAAAGGGTTGGCAATGGCTTTGTCTTTTTTTCAACAACAAGACGCGCACGATGGCTCGGGTATTATCCTTTTAGTTTCTGATGGCGCCGCCGTGATTGATCCCGAGAGTGAAGCTA
>JACUUF010000085.1 GCA_014859465.1 Methyloprofundus sp. | reverse complement strand
TCGGATCCAAGGTCGGTGCGATCGGATCCAAGGTCGGTGCGATCGGATCCAAGGTCGGTGCGATCGGATCCAAGGTTACTTGTATTTGATTCGGCAAAAAGGGGCATTTCCGGCAACGCTGCAAGCTGGTAATAAGTCGATGCACCCGCGCCGCCTTGTTTAAGCAGGCCTCTTTGGTGGGTAAGCTTAGTTAAAACACGACTTGCCGCCAGCGTATCGAGATCGGTAATCGAACGCAGGGCGGCATTATCGACCGCGCCCGTTTCCTTGGCGAGAATTAACGCCTTGGCTTCATCGTCCGACAAGGACAAATGTGAAAAGGGCTTAAGCCAGTTTAGTTGTTCTTCACCCATTAACTGATGCAGCAAATAAATCGACGTAAACTGATTTTCAATTTGATGATTTACAAACACCGGTGCGCTTAAGCCGGCTTCATGCAGCAGGCGGCGCATAGTGCGAATCCCCGAACCTTTTGTTTCCGCAAAATTGAGGTCATACAACACCGAAGCCAAAATCGGATTGCGAAGCTTAGACCCCATCTCACCCAACTGGTTTTCTGGTTTAAGTGAATAACCCGCATTACGAATTTCTAACCGATTGCTAAACCGCACCACCAAAGTCGGCTGATTTACAAAATAATCGCGGTGCATTAACGCATTCACCACCGCTTCGCGTACCACACGCTGAGGCAAAAATGGTTCATCCGTGCGTTGGGTTTCGCCTTCATTAAGCCGAAAATAACGCGGCATATCATCCAAAATGGTGGCTTCAAGCTTAGGTATTAAGCCAATAATCGGCTGGCGAAAATCCTGGGTATAGGCAAACCGTTGCTCTGGGTTTTCAACCCACTGTGTACCATGCACTCGAATATAATCGACCCGCACTGCCGGTAATAAACGTCGCAAAGCCAAAGGCTTACCAAATAAAAGCAGGCCTGCAATGGTCGGTTTAAATTCGCCATACTGTTGCTTAACCAGATTCAGCGCACGCAATAGTTCCAAATCATCAGCCAATAATTCCTCAGCTTGCGACGCTACTTTAGCGCGCAGACTGCGGTATAACGCGATCACGGCAGGGTCTAAATCCTCCATTTCAGCGTCATCTAAAACCACCTGCTCAAAACTCACGCCATTTTTAGCCAATAACAACGGTGCCAACTCTTGTTGAGAGCATTCGTAATCACCATTTAAACCACGACGCCAAACACCGGTTTTGCGTTTATTTTTGCTATCAAATTTACCCTTAAAGGTGCAAGGCTTGGCGGCGGATTCAAGCTCCGGCACATAAATTAAAATAACGCGCTGGCCTTCTAAAATAGTCACCTCCGCCTTAACCGAAATCGGCTGTTCAAACTGTTCTCGGCAATTGATTTGAAGCTGATTCAGCAAGTTATCGCTATCTTTTACCCCAGACACCCAAAACGTCTTATGCAACGCATCCGGTTCTTCCACGCCCAGCAAAATATAACCACCCACCAGGCCTGGTTCATTCGCAAAGGCACACACCGTTTGCATCACCGATGATCCAATTTGCGAACCGCTTTTCGCTTCAAGGCGAGGGTGTTCATCGAGTTCACGGAGTTGCTCCAACAGGGAGTCAGCGGGGTATTCATTTAACATGGTAGCTTTCCTGATAGGAAGCAAGAATATCACCTAACTTAGCACTGAGTTTTTCCTGAAATTTAGGCATGTATTGTGTCATTCGCTATCTTCCTCCAACCGTTGATATCGAGGTGCAGTTCGAGTTATGGTTTTGTTCTGTTTTGTCGGCGCATGTTTTCTACAGCCAATGAAAAATCTGAATTGGTAACGTCTTCCTGCCAACGAGACCAGAAATCTATTGTTGCGCTCAATGGCTTTTCAGTAGGAGGATCAATTTTAATTCTACTTGGTAGAAGTACCGAGTCACCAACAACCATGGCTTCACCAACATCCATGATGGGTAATGCTTCTAAGAGGCTTTCTAGGCTTTCTGGTAGTAATTTTCGAACAGTTGCTTGGTCATCCGCGTTTGTTAAACGCAGTGAAATGATGTTATTACACTGGCTAAGAATAGTGGCGCTCACATCTGAAGGTCGTTGACTTACAATCATGAGTGCAACACCGTATTTTCGGCCTTCTTTAGCTATCTTCTCAAATGCTTCGACCGCTCTACGCTCAACTGGGTTGCCTTCTTTTCTTGGCAGATATAGGTGAGCTTCGTCACAGACAAAAGCAACTGGTCTGCGACTATTCGGATCAGTCCAGAATTGAACTTGATAGATAATGCGAGCAACCAGGCCAATGATGACTGGCAGTATGTCAGCAGGAACCTCTGAGAAGTCGATTACTTTAATGCTTTGCTTTTGATTGCCAAAACCCATCAGTTTTTCAGCAATCATACTCAACGAATCGTATTGGTTGTATTTATCCGGGCTATTGAATAAGAATCCATAGCGACGGTCATTCAAGCGGCTGCCCATGCGAACTAACAATCTAGAAAATTCGCCATTGAATGGGCCGTTTTTAGGACCTCTAGATCCTTCAACCTTCTCTTCGTTTAGATATTTAAGCTTCCCAATAACTTCATTTAAGGAGTATGGGATCGGACTGTCTAGAGTAAAAGACTGCAATAGATCGGTTCGACCATTCGCATGCAGGAACGCCTTTTTTTGCTCTGTAATTGCATCTTGTACAATCACAACTTGGTTATGTGCGCTGAACTCGCTGCGATCAACAAATAATGATTGAATCTCTTCCGAATTGAGCAACCAATAAGGCAGAAAGAGCAGTGAGTCATCATCTACGTCAACCTCATCCGGCCCTGGTACTCTCAGCTGCTTAGCATAAGAAAGCTCCTTGTACTCGCCATGCAGGTCGAATACAACAAGGTTTGAAGAAGGTAGCTGCGAGCTTCTTTCCAAAATAGAGGCAACCGTCCATGATTTACCAGAGCCGGTACTGCCAAGCAAAGCGGCATGCCGCTGGAAAAGTTTATTGCCATCGACATAAGCGCGTGCGTTTTCATTAAGCTTATAAGAGCCCAGTTCCAGTGAGTGCTCTCCATCGCCACACTCAGAAATCACACGCATGAATTCTTCTAGATGAGCGTCTTTAAGTACGTAACAGGTTGAGTCGATTTCAGGGACGTGATCAAGTGATCGTGAAAACTTATATTTTTGAACGATTGCATCCCAGCGGGCTGCGCCCATTAACGTGATCTTAACTGTATTGACTACGCTATCTTCAAAAGCATCTATCTCGTCAGCATCATCTTCAGGTATTTCCAGCGTAAGTGGCTGAGTGACTACCGCTTTGATGACTTTATCAATCATGCCAATCAGCCAACATTCAGTTGCACCGCTGAGTTGCACGGTTACAAGCTGTCCAACTCTGGCTTTACGTAGATCTTTATCACTGTTAACCAGAATGGTTACTTTTCTGGTGTCAACTTCACGGATGTTGCCAAGTGTGTAGCTGTCATCATTGAAAGTAAAAAGTGCCATGTTACCCTCCTAAAAATTCGTTGGTAAAATCGTTAAAACGCCATAATTCCTTGTCATCTATATGTAGCCAGTTTTTAAACTTTGTGTTGTAGATTCTGCTTTTATCTGAGTCAGTCTGTTTGCAGATAAGCCACATGTTTGGGCATTTTTGTAGCCACTCCTCGATTCTTGGATTTGAACTACGAGTAATTAACAGCGCCTGGCACTGGTCTTGTTCAAGCTTTTGCCTAAATACGTTGTTAACAAGCTGGGAATCATTAAAGCCAAATCCTAAAAACAGAAAGCGGGTATGATTTCCGACAGCGGTGTCGTATTCAGCCAGCTGGGCTCTGTCCTTGTGCAAACGTTGATATTTAGCAGTACCAGGAGTGATCATGGCTCGCACAACACCTTCAGGCTTGTTGAGTATCCAGCTATTACACTCAATAAGTTGAGCTTCCCATTCAAATGTATTTAACGAGCCATGCGGTTTGTGTAGTCGAATATGTTTACATTCGACGACTCTTGGTGTCTGCCTCGATCTACTGAGACCTTTCTGAATAGATTGAACTGACTTTTTCGCTTGATTCCAGTCGTAGCGCCGAAGGAATCCACCATGAAACCCGGTAATATAAGGAATCTTGTGTTGAACAAAGGCGTATTCAGCTAATAAGTCA
Source organism: Methyloprofundus sp. (assembly GCA_014859465.1). Classification (GTDB taxonomy): domain Bacteria; phylum Pseudomonadota; class Gammaproteobacteria; order Methylococcales; family Methylomonadaceae; genus Methyloprofundus. The sequence goes on along the minus strand of JACUUF010000085.1, from coordinate 10,656 downwards.
TAATTTGGCGTAGCGACGTGAAGTTGTTTATCGGCCTGCGGTAAAGCTTCAACCAGCTTTTTCACTAATAAGCCAGCAGGCCATTCGCATGAGCCCGACATGATTGAATGAGCATAAGTATTATCGTGGTTCGCAACAAAGCTGGCAGTAAGTTCGACTATTCGATTAGTCAGAGCGTCATCCTTGATGAAGTCCATTGCGGATTCAAAATCATGAGTGCTGGCATCGAGAGCAGAGACAACCTGCTGCCATTGCTGTGCTTGTGCTTCGGTCATTCCATGCGCCAGCTCGGCTCGAAGGTGGCGTTCCAAAGCTGGCATCCCAAAATTCAAATCAAGTGCACATGAAGTTCCGGTAGCAAATAATACAAACGGTTTCTCTGTAAAAAACTCAGCAATCGCTTGATATGCAATTTCTTTTGTCAATTCCATTGCTACCCCTCTTAGTTCACCAATACTCTGCGTTTACCCGTGAGAAGCTGTTGCATGAGGGCTTTTTTCTCTTGTTTGAGGTGGTCGAGTTTGTGTTTTAGCGTGTCGATTTCATTATCAGCGGCAGTTAAAACGGCAGCGATTTTTTGTTGTTCTTCCACTACAGGAGGAATCTGTACCTTCAGACCTTTCAAGTCTGAACCATACAAGTGAATAATCGTGATTCCTTGTGCCCGAGAAGCAATTTCATGCTTTTTAATGTGTGTTAATACATGGGCCATAAATACTGAAGACATCGAAACCTTGGGGCGCAAGATATTAATATCTCCACCCAACAGTACATCGCATTCCAAAATAGCAGTTGCGTTCGCTAAATCAACTCCACTAGTCGTCGTTGAGCTTGGAATTAGAATATCTCCGACTTTTGATGGAGTGCCGTCACCACTTTCTGTTCGACTAATTACTGCACTGATTACCTCGGAATATTTTGTATATAACTCTCCATACAGAACACATTTATTGCTTCCTGATTCAACAACCATACCTTTTGATAACCCCTTTCCTTTTTTAAAGGAAAAGATATCCTCTAAAGATTTTTCTTTCCACTCGTCCGTAAAGGGTTGACCGTTTTGGTCATGGAGGCGTTTTTTGCCGGTGAGCAGTTGTTGCATCAGGGCTTTTTTTTGCTGTTGGCTATTGGCGAGCAGTTGTTCAGTGATGGTAATCGCCTGATCCCAAGTCGAAAGGATTTGCGCGATTTTCTTTTGTTCGGGGATAGGTGGGAGCAGAAAAGGGAATTCTTTAATATCTGTTGGGCTGATGTGAGGAACAGCCGTCGCTGTCTGGACCGACTTGACGTATTGTTCAAATCTATGACCTGAGAAATATTGCTTAAGCAAAGCTTGCTCAAGGTTTTTTTTTGCCCTAATTCTTGCGACTCGTTGAACAAGTAAGCATGGTAAATCACTAGATTTAACTTCCGCAACTTTTAGCCCTTTAGATACCCATGTACGGTCCATTGCAATGACAAAATCACCTTCTTTAAGATGATATGTTTTTAGCTCATCATACTTTTCAACAGGCCAGAGCTTAACGCCCTCCCATCGCAGACCAATTGGAGAAATATTGTCACCACGAAGAAGCTTTATGTCATTTGAGTTTTCTGAGTACTCAGAACTTTTAAATGCGAATCCAGTTAGGCAATCAATATGTTTGTCAAAGGTTGAATGTTTCCACCCATTAGGCACCATATCCCAACTCCTTTAAGTCGTGTTTAATCAGTTGGTCGGTGACTTTAGGCAAGCTGTTTTTAGTTGTCATTCGGTTCCCCATTTTCTAACGTATCTGGATTTTTTAAAGACTTCTTTTCTGCCGAAGCCAGCCGACGTTCAACTTTTTTCACATCTTCGGCGGGTGGTAAGCTTTCGGGGCGAACGCCTCTACTCAGTAAAGTTTGGCGAACTGCTTCATTGTTGGCAATATGTTCACTCGAGATTTGTTGCTCGCTTTGCATGAGTTGAGTGCGTGCGTTATGAATGGTAATTTCTGTGGCAAAGTCTTTTGCTTTGAGAATAATGGTGGGAGCAAAATCAGCCAGTGGACGGCTATCGGGCACCTGCCATTGTGCTTTCATCGCTTGGGTGCTTTTGCCAAACAAGGCTTGATCGCCTTTACTTCGGATTAAGGCAAAGTTCTGGTTTCCGCCTGTTTGCTCATAGATAATACTTGAAAGCTCTTTTTCAGTCGTCGATAGTTTTTGTCTGGCTTGAAGTCGTTCAGCTTCTAAAATACGTTGCTCTATTAACTCTGCTTTGCGAGTTTGCATGGCAAAGTAGGTTTGTGCAAAGGCGATTTCTGACTTTCTAGAATCACCATTCTGAGCAATCAGGTAGCAGGCATAACGAGTGAGCATGACATCGTCAATTTCGCGCTGGCTGCCAGAACCAAGTTCAACCATTTTCCCGACGTCGGCAAAATGGTCTGAAACCTTATGTTCACTGATCTCGCAGGCGGTTTTGGCCTTAGAAATAACACTCTGAAAATTATCCCATTTACCATAACCTAAAAGGTGTTGCAGGTCTCTTGCCAACCAGAATTCCACGCCATTTTCAGTTTGCTGAGCATGACCTTCAAAGGTGATTGTGAGAGATTGAATTTGCTGCTGTTCCATATGCTCAAGATTCCTTATTCTGCGTTGGTTAAAAACCCAATTTCTTTAAATAGCCTGCCATTTCGGTTTCAAGTTCATTGAGTTGGCTTTGCAGTTTTAGGCGTTCGGTGCGCACGGCGATCAGGTCGATTTCTTCTTCCTCTTCAAAGATATCGACATAACGCGGGATATTGAGGTTGTAGTCGTTGTCTTTGATTTCGTCGAGATTGGCGAGATAGGCGTATTTATCAACCGACGACCAGGCCTGGTAGGTTTGGATGACTTTTTGGATATGTTCTTCTGTGAGCAGGTTTTGGTTTTTGCCGGCTTTAAAGTCGCGGCTGGCGTCGATAAACAAGACCTTATTATCGGCTTTGTGTTTTTTGAAAATCAGTATCGCGGCGGGAATGCCAGTGCCGTAAAACAGTTTTTCCGGCAGGCCGATCACGGCATCGAGCAGGTTTTCTTCGATTAGTTGTTTGCGGATTTTGCCTTCGGATGAGCTACGAAATAATACGCCATGCGGCACCACAACGCCCATGCGCCCGGTTTTGGGCTTGAGGGTTTCAATCATGTGCAGAATAAACGCATAGTCGCCTTTGGTTTTCGGCGGCACACCGCGACGGAAACGGCTGAATTTGTCGTGTTCGGCTTCGTCATGCCCCCATTTATCAAGGCTAAACGGCGGGTTGGCGGTGACGACATCAAACAACATTAAATCGCCGTTTTTATCGAGCAGTTTGGGGTTGCGAATGGTGTCGCCCCATTCAATTTTGTGGTTGTCTTCGCCGTGCAAAAACATATTCATTTTGGCGAGCGACCAGGTGGAGCCTATCGCTTCTTGGCCATAGAGCGCATAGTGTTTGCTGTTGTGGTTTTTGCGCACTTTCGCGCCGCATTTCATTAATAAGGACGCTGAGCCACAGGCCGGATCGCAAATGGTATCGCCGGCTTTAGGGTCAAGTAGTTCGGCAATCAGGTCGGATATTTCCGGTGGCGTGTAGAATTCACCGGCTTTTTGGCCACCGCTGGCGGCGAAATTCTTGATGAGATATTCATAGGCGTTGCCGATGACATCGAGCGTGCCGACGCGACTGGGTTTTAAATTGAGTTCCGGTTTGGCGAAATCTTCCATCAAATGACGCAAAATGGTGTTTTTTTGTTTTTCTTCGCCGAGTTTATCGGTGTTAAAGCTGATGTCTTGGAACACGCTTTTTCCGGCATCTTTGAGTTTGGTGCCATTGGCTTCTTCTATCGCGTGCAGCGCTTGGTCGATGCGCTCACCGTTACCGGGTTCGTGGCGCTGGTTATAGAGCGCATAAAAACTCGCGTTTTTGGGGAGCACAAAGCGCTCGGTTTTCATCATTTCTTCAATCAATTCCGGCTCGTCGCCATATTCTGCTTTGTAGCCATCATAGTGGTCTTGCCAGACATCGGAAATGTATTTGAGGAACAGCATGGTGAGAATAAAGTCTTTGTAGGTGTCGGCACTGACGGTGCCACGGAAAGTGTCGCAGGCTGCCCACAGGGCTTTATTAATATTGTCTTGATTGATTTTGTCGGTCATTTGTGTGCTTTTTAAATTGATTGGTCATTAATGTATGTACTGTATTGTACTCATTTCTGTCGAAATTATGAGGCGTTGTCAGTTCTTAGGCCTTGTCATCCATATCGTTATTTGACTCTGCTTGTTGTTTTGCTCGTTTTTCTTCTTCGATTTCGCGGTTGTTCTTGATCGACGAATAGAGCAGGACTAAAAAAATAATGGTCACAATGGCTTAGAAGATTAGGGCTTGAGTTGTCATGGCGTTTCCTCTGAGTTCGGTTTGGTCATCTTGATATTGTAATGCAGTTTTTGGGGTGAGCGCATAATGGTTATTTTTATGGTGTAGAATGTTGCTTTATGATAATTTAAATTACGGAGGGGTAGGGTGAGGCCAAGCAAGTACGAAAGAACCATAATTATGCATTGCCCAATTTGCGCTAGTTCTGATTTTGACTTTGAATCTGAAGAATCTAATTTTGTTATTTGTAATGGATGTAGTACCGAATATACTCGTGAAGAGCTACAGGTTCAGAACTCTGAAGCTATTGAAGCTCATAAAAATGAGATTGCTCAAGAAGTTAGTAGAGATTTTAAAAAACAGCTTCAAGACGCTTTAAAAGGCAGCTCATTCATAAAGGTCAAGTAATGTTTATTTCATTGGAAATAAGTGACATTATTGCTGTACTAGCACTTGCTGTCTCAATGGTGGCGCTTTGGCAAAATCACCGAACAAATCAAAGACAAAAACCTTTACTTGAGTTGCAACTAAAAAAAGAGATAGAAGAGGCTGCTTCACAGGCCAAAGCAAATATTCAAGCCCGTTATTACAGTATTAGTACAGCTAATAAAAAGCTAAAGGTTTCAAATGTGGGTCACTCCTCCGCTCGGAATGTAAGACTTACGTTTGATGAGGACTCGGGAACACCTCTCATTCGGGATGATGTTGAAAGCAAGTTTCCAATTGATGTTTTAGAGCCAAAAAACTCGGTTGACTTAATTGTTGTAGCCCATTTGGGAACACCTCGTAAACACTCAATTAATGTCGAATGGGATGATGATTTTAAAGATGGAAACTGCAAAGACATTATCCTGACACTTTAAGACTGAACACTGCGTCGTGAGATGCACCGAAAATAACGCGTTAAAGTTGCTTAAATTGAATTGTAAATAGACAGTTTTGTTTCCAGCTCCTCACCTAAACAGGTTTTGTATAGGTAATAGAAGTAACAAACCATTCTTTTATCCCAGAGGGTGTGGAGACAGAGACATCTTCATTGATCTTTTTTTGAAGGCACGCTCTTGCCATAGGCGAGTCAATTGAAATGTAATCACTATTTCCATAGATTTCTTCCGAGCCCACAATTCTAAACTTAAGGCTTTCGCCGTTAAGGTCTTCTAGCTCAACCCAGGCACCAAAATAGATGCTTCCCTCTTGTTGTGGGTGGTATTCAACGATTTTAATTTCTTCAAGTGTTTTTCTTAGGAAGCGAACTCGCCGATCAATTTCGCGCAAACGACGTTTATTATATTGATAATCTGCATTTTCTGAACGATCTCCGAGACTAGCTGCCCAAGCTACAATTTTAGTTACTTTAGGCCGCTCTTTTCGCCATAGGTGTTCGAGTTCCGCTTTTAATTTATTAAAGCCTTCCCTGGTAATGAGCTTTGTTTTCATCTTAAAGGTACTCCAGGGATTTTTTTATGGCATCAATCGTCGCGACTTTGAACACAGGTTTGTTGTTTTGGTCTACAAGCTCACCGTATTCATTTGGTGTTAATAGCCATTTTTTTTGGAAACGCGGTGAGATGATATATTCTAGTGCTCGTCTTTCTTGCTCACTCAAACGAGATTGGTTTTCTGAAGAAGGCGCTTTATGGTCATAAACATCTATTCTTAATTTGGGTGGTATGATTTCATCTAATTGCTTCTTTGCCTGTTTTAATTCTGAAGATAGTACCCTGACCAGAAGCTTATGCTTTGGGTTAGTAATTTCTTCTATCCAGTCTTCATCATTTTTAGATGGCCTTATCGGTGTTTTTTTTGCATTAGAATCCGCAAAAGCTAATATCAAGGCTCGGTATTTTTCGCCCGATTTGTTTCTGATACTTTGTGCTTTAGGAACTCCGCGGCCATGCCCAAGCTTTGAAATTGTTGAAATCGAGAAGTCGTAGACACCACGTTCTTGCTGCTCTTTACAAACTTTGTATATGGCATCTAAAGTATCTTGAACTTTGGACGATGCATCTTGTTTTAACTTTTCTAAAAGCTGGTCAGACGTCATAGGCTTGTTCCTCTTGAAGGAGTATATTTGTTTTCGTAATCAGTTGGATGTCTGTTTTTGTAATCCGTTCTTGTCCCAAGAGTTCATCTAACTTTATTTCACAATTAACAACCTGCTCTATTCGATTCCAGGTTTTTAATCGGCTTTTAAGCAGTGAATATAGCTCGTTGCCTACCCTAAGTTGCTCATCTTCACTCATCAGAAAAAGCGAAGGCGCAATTTTATTGAAAACAGCCATACGATCCAATATCTGAGTTCGGGGTAAAATTGCATTTTCAGCCGTTGCAGATTGATAAATAACAGCGTTTTCACACACCTCTTGCAACTGTTGGTAATAGCTTACTTCGTCTAGCTCAACATTAAGTTCTGCATCAGGCATAGCAATTAAAGAAAGGGAATCGTTTTCCGAACCGGTTTCCGTTGGTGAGTCGTTATTCACAACCTGTTGGCAACGTCGTATCAAACTATATGCTGACTGTAAATCACATAACAACATATCAAGTTTTTTTGCAGCACTCTCGTAGTCGGCTTCAATCCTGCGCAACTCTTCTTCAAGGAAGTCACGCTTGGATGTGTCAAAGTTTTCCATTTTCATGTGTGCTAGATATTCAGCTTTATCTAGCACATCAATTTGTTCTTCAGTGGAACTAACTTTATCTTGTAGCTTGTGACACTTCCGAGCTTGAGTATTTGATTGAAGCAGTATTTCATTTGTAATTGATAGAAGCCCCCCTAGAAATGCTGGGCCGGTTACGAAATGACGGCATCTTAAACAGTTTTGAATTCCTAAGTAGCCTTGTGGTGTGGACGCACGGATTTTACTCGCACCAATCACATCGCCACCATCTTCACACCTTGAAGCAGCGAACGGACATAAGCCATAATCACGAAATACATAGTTACCAGCAGGTAGCTGATTTGTTAGGGAACTTAAAATTTCGTTATTGGAACCAATTAGGTTATTTTTTATTTCTTCAATTTTATTTTGTTCAATAAGTTTTTGCGTTGCTTCGGCTTGTGATTTTAGAACTAGTTTTTCCCCTTCTTCGAGTCGGTTGCGAATGTCATTGTTTGAGATTTTTGTATAGTAAATAGACATGACTACCGAGGAATGGCCAACAACCTTCATAACGATTTCAATTGGCATACCCATTTCCATTACATAAGCTGTAATTAAGCTGACTCTCATGGAGTGTGGTGTAAATTTTGAAGAATAATGAGACAGGGTCGACTCGTGGCCTGAAAGCTTAGCGAGTTTAAGGTTTTTAGGTTGGATGTGATACAGAGCAGCTGCCAGTCTTGGAGTTAGGGCGGCACCTACATTTTTAGGCTCAATGTCATCAAGTGCACGAAAAAGAAAACAGTTAACGCCTTTAGATTTCAATTGAATTTCGTTGAAGTCAGTGCGTTTGCAGTTAAGCCAACTGGTTGGTTTTTTTATTGGGTTGTATGTTTGCTGCCACTTTCTAAGCTTAACCAGCCAATAAGCTAAATCTTCAGGCATCCAAGGTATTGAGTACCCTTGACCGTTATTACTGGTTTTGTTTGTAGTGATAAACATGCCAAGCTCATCACTTGGCATTCTTTTTATAAACGACTGGTTCTTTGTCATGCCAGCAAAGGGACTGTTATTTTTAATCCAATAAACATTTCCTAGTTCGTTAATGTCGGCAATATACTCATCAGCCTCGCCAGAGTCGTTATATGCAATTTGTCTCCCACGCAATGGAACTTTTGTAAGCGAAAAAGTATGAATCCAATCCATAGGTATCCATAAAAAGTATTGACCATTAATCTTTCTATAAACACAATCAGGGTCACTCTGATTAATTGTTTTTCTATTTACCTTAATCCAGTCAGCCTCGAACTTTTGAAGGTGCTTTAAATCTGAAAAGTGCTTTGCATTTGAAGGTATGATCCAATTCTGTGCTTTTTTGACATAGTGATAAGGTAGGCAGGGCTTGGTTGATTCAGAGCGTTGTGGCGTAGTAACACTCTGGTCTGTCAAAAAAAATGTAAACGGGTTTCTAGCATCCATAACGCGGACGATTTCACCAGTGTCCTCGTCTTCAATTGTTAGGTATTTGTTAATGATGTAATCTAAGAATTCATTAATAGCAAGAATGAGATTTCTTCTTAAATTATCTGTCTCAAAGTTATCTAAAACCTTTCTGAATGGCTTTAAATCGAATGTTCCCTGAGTTAAAAACTCTTCTGGAGAGCGGCTTTTGTCATGCTTTTCTATGTAAAACCTGACAAAACGACAAATATGGGATACCTTTGTCCCTCCACCCCTCGCTTGCTTGATGAATTCGTTAATCCTTTGAGCCCATTCTGAATATTTGGGCGGAATAAAATCTGGCTTGAAAGGTTCGACCTTCCCTAAAAAACGATACCAGTTTGTCCATTCAGAGCCATATACGGTTTGAGGGTCAAAAGGTATGGTTGGGTCATTGGTTGTGCGAACAAATTTCTTATATTCGTTGGCGTTTTTTAAGTTTAACGGGTGAATAATTTTTAGTAGGTCTTGGTAGGGAATGAAATCATCCATATCAAAGAATTCTTTATAGCCCTGCCATTCATTTGCATATACACGTTCTGGGTGTGCGGGAAAACCAGGTATTTCTTTGTACCTTCTTTTATATTCTACTGTGTTGGTAATGCCTAGTTTTTTACATTCGGCTTTAAGCTCCGCAAGGCTAAACCGCTGAAGTTGGAACTTCAACTTAGAATCTTCAGTTGTTCGTCTGAGAGATCTAGGTTTTATCATTCGGTTTCCTTCATTTTATTTTTGATTTCTTCATTGGTTGGTTTTATGTATATCAAACAAGAGTTTGGACTTTTGTGGTGCATGGACTTTTGTATTTCCACTTGGTTAAGTCCATGCCTTCTAAGTCGATAACCGTATGCATGCCGGTGAGCATGCTCAGTTGTTCCGAACTCTTTTTTGCAAGCGAGGCCAATTTTTTGAACGGCGTTTTTGTGAAGTCTTTGGAAGTTTTTTATCGTTTCCGGCTTGCCAGTATTGTTTGTAAATGCAAAAGGATGACGGTCTGAACCTTGCGGCTCAACTCGCTGAAACTTTAAATAATTTACCCATACTGCAAGGAACTCTTTGGCTTTTTCTCTAGGGCAGAATAAAACTTCATAATAGGCCTTATCACTTGTTAACAGTGGGTTTTTCCAGCCCGCGTGAAGACGCTCCGTTATACGGTATTGGTTTCGGGGTTTATAGTTTGTTTCAGCTAAAAGGTATTCTTTTCGGGTTTTGTAGTGAGGGTCAGGCGAAGCGCCATATTCAGGATGGTAAACCCTAACCATTGCCTCTTCTGGGTTATTAGGGTTTTGAGTAATATCAGACGTATAAATATGAAAAACTTCGCTCTTTCTTAGCCCGCCGTAGTTAAGAAGCATCGTAATCGCTTGTGATTTGTAATCTGGTGTTCCATTCTTCCCGAAACCCAAATAAATCAATCTTTCAACATGCTCTTCTGGGAAGCGGGTTACTTTTTCATTGTCTACCTTGTTATTTGCAAACCCGCTGATTAATCTTACTTTCTGGACTTGAGATCTAATGTAGCTTTTAGGTGTTAGGTGATTTAGAAAAACATTTTGCTGCTTTTGGTAGTAAGCACACCAGTTTAGTCGTTCTTCGTAGCTTGTTGCCTTGCGAAATGGATTTACTCTAGAGCTTGTATATCCTTCTTGAAGGGCTAAAAAGTCTGTGTAATGTGTAAGATGGAAGAGGATATTATTTGCATTGCTTGTTTTTCTTGGCCTCCAAAATAAACCAAGAGGGTCGTTCAGTGTGTCATAGTCGATTGTTCCAGTAACAAGTGATTCAGTGAAAGACTTGAGTAATTCAGTTGCCTTATCATAGTTAGGGACTGCGTGGATGTACTCAATCAGCAGTTTTAACGAAAAAACTGAGCGTTCTTTCCATGATTCGCTTTTTTGATTAAACCAGGCTAAATACCTCAGGTGCGATATGATTAGACCTTGATCGGTAAACAATGCGGGTAGCCCAAATCTTAACCCGCTGTCTAGATCAACATAGTTTACGTTAATTTTTTTTACAAAGGCCATATAACAAATAGTATCTATTTAGGGGTTTTTAAAAATGTTACTCTTATCAAATAGGAAACTCAAGGTTAATTTTTATAAAAAATAGTACATGAAGTAATGGGGTTATAATATATTTACCGTAAAAAAGAACTGCGCGAAACCGATCGACGTTTGCGTTATTTA
>JACUUF010000374.1 GCA_014859465.1 Methyloprofundus sp. | reverse complement strand
CAACACATAAACATTATGACACTTTGCATCGCGATATAAAATCTCAGTTGCCACCTGAAGCGTCGCACCCGAACGAATCGTCCACTGCACATCGACACCAAGATAATTACTTGCCCCAAACCGCTCACTGAATGCCAAACGCGGATTTGTAAAGAACCAATTGAGGGATTCAAGGTGGTTAGTCACCTAAATGAAACGCCACCAAGTTTTTGGTTTTTTGGTCAATTATTAACTTTGACCAATGTCTATAAAGGACTTCAATATTATTGGTTATTTCGTTTTCCATAAGCGGTGTTTTAAGCAGGCCTGGTTGTGCTACAAGCTCATCAACTGTATTGATAACCGCGCCTTCATTTTTCAGCATTTGATAGGTTGGATTTTCTTCACGCAAGAAGACCCTAGCGCCCAAATACAACATAATCACGATATTACCGACAGCTTGCTGACGTTTGTGGTTCATAAGCGCATAGCCGCACTGTTTTAACAAACTCACATATTCATCTATCGGCATAAACCCAGTTACAGCTTGAAAACGCTCACCAAAACAATCAACACCTTTTTGTTTGACCGCATTTAAACAACAATCATCGCCATAACTCAGGGGTGAAATTATATCCAATTCAAGCTCGCTTTTATCTTTAACCGACTTAAGCAAATCAAAAACCTCAAGATGATTATTGGTAAACGATGCACTATTGCCCACCAAAACCTTATTGCCCGAAACGCGTTGCCCAATAAAGTTTTTTATTAATGATTCTTCTAAACTGCCATAATTCCAAGGTACAAAATCCGGCAATGGCTTTAAAAGCCCGGCCGATTTTAATAACTCATAATCTTTTTTTAAAACCGGCGAGATACTGCCAATCCGTTTCAGCGCTCTTTTTCTAAACAACACTTCAATCGCTCTTCGAGCAATTTTTTTAAACAATTTGACAGGATGAATGCTTTGTTTAAGGGATTTTTGGCTACATTTATTTTTTAATGCCAGCGTCTCCACTAACAGCAAATCATCTGGGTTTGCATAAATATAATCGTAATAATCATAACCCCAGCCCAGCCATGCAAACTTTACACCTGCAGGCGCCAACGCCACGAATGGATATTTAAACAGATCAAAACCATGAATCACTACTAAATCAAAGCCTTTTAACTTTTTCAAAAAGCTTGGCTTAAACGTATCAAAAAAAACAAACTCCAAATCACGATGGTTTTTCGACACATGACCATCATGCCCATTAGCAAACATCCAAACGGTGTTTTGGCCGGGATACACATTCTCAAACGTGGTTAATGCATGACTGATAAATTTACTGTCGGTGGTTATATGGAGGATTTTTTTCATGGGTATTAAAGACCTGAGCTTTCAAAATATTTAATCGCTTTATCGTATTTTGATGCCGTTTTATAGTCACCGCATTTTCTAAACTTATTATCTTCACTCTCTAAAAAAATTTTAGCCTTAGAAGCCAAAGATGCAAAGTCTGTTAGTTTATGAAAAGGTTTCGCTAAATAATCCAAAATGTATACGCCATCCGTGTCTTTTTTAATAAATTGCAGGCAAGACTTTGCATCGTCGTTATATTCACTTTTTGAATCATTTGCAGCCTCATGCAACAAATCAACCAACTCTTGCCCGATAACAATTCGAATTGACTGCGCAACATTTGACTCCAATTCATAGGCTTTTGATAATGCGCGCCCATAAAGTTGACCATCTTGGCTTTCTATTGCAATGCCAATATCAACCCCGCCGCGTAATGGGATACCTTTCGCCAACATCCCTAGAAACACTTCTGTCAAAGAGATAAGCATCAATTTCAAACGGCAAATATCCAATTGTTCGCCATCTTTACTTAAAGACAAGTGCATTACGATCAAATCAGAAAAAAATGTATGCTTGATTTCAGGCGATTCTTCACATTTTTCTGCAATGTTATTAAAGAAGCTTCCTGAATTAGAAACTAACTCTCTCAATTTTTTGACATTCCTATAGGTCTTGTGGAATATCTGTAATACATCTTCTCGTTGATTCTTGCTGCTCTGAATATCGTCTAATTTATTAAGCTCTACTTTTTGGCCTAATATATCCACCAATGCGCAAGCATAATAACCAATCTTTTCATTTTTTTTTCATAAACAGCCAATTTATTTTTTTCTTGAATAGCATTCTAACCAGACCTAGTGGTTGTTTACACACCATAACGAACTAAACCGAAATGGTTCTTCTATACCTAATCCGCTTACCCATTTCTTCTAGCTTTTGCTCAAAAGCTTGTACGTCAAACCGCCATTTGAATGGTGTTAGCGTGTTTTCATCCACTAAGCTAATGCCTTTTTGTGTTAACCAGGCCTGTATGGTTTCGTTATCCGGTGTTTTGCCTTTGCGTTGGGCGAACTTTTCGGTAGTCGCGTTTATTTGTGCTTGGGTGAAATG